>JBEGPH010000008.1:0-21551 GCA_041181555.1 Actinomycetota bacterium
CCTAAAGATTGCCACACCGAGCCGCTTCTCGGGGATATTGCTCTTGCCGTGAAACGATATGCCTTTGAGGCACTAGAAATTATGGGCGAGTTGAACGAAAACAAGAGCGGTGGCCAGGACCCGAAAAAGGTCCTTATGGCCCTTGCGACCGCCCCTATCTCCATCTTCGCCAGCATCGTCCCCGGTGGCGAGTCGGCTTTGGCTTCAAATCAGGATCAGACTCCAGAACCTCATGATGAATCAGCACAACTTTCTGATAACCAATCGCCGGAACCGGACTCTCACTTACCTAGTAACCAAAGTATTTACACCGTAAAAAACGGCGACACCTTAGTGGCCATAGCCAGATCTCGCGGATTGTCGCCGGTTGACTTGCGCAAAATTAATCGCCTGAGCGAAGCAGCCCTCCTGCTTCCAGGCCAAGTGCTCAAATTAGTCGATAACGCAATTCAACCAGCCGTTCTCGACAAGGTCACGACACCTATACAGCACACTGTGCAGCCAGGAGAAACACTAGGCAAAATCGCTAATCACTATTCAATTTCGCTTCGAAATATTCTTGCGCTGAATGATCTAAAAGAACGTTCAATAATTTTCCCCGGCCAGAAACTTAAAATTCGAGAAGTAAATCCCTCAGCACCAAAGTCAACAAAGCAACTCTCTGCCGAGCACGTAGTTGTTGAGGGTGAGACGCTTATCGAAATTGCCAAACAGCACGGGGTGTCTATCACTTCCCTGTTAAAGAAAAACTCTTTGACAAAAAACTCGATTATTTTTGTTGGTCAAATTCTCGACATCCCAGATCCAGCTGTATCCTCTGCGCCAATTGACTATGCCGCGGGAAATCAAATTGGAAAACCAACATCCATCTGCATTTTCCATGGATTTCACAAAATCAAACAAGGTGAAACCATAAGCAAAATTGCAGCAATCTTCGGAGTCAGCACACAAGCCCTGCTGAGCGCAAATAATTTGAATTGGAATTCGACAATTTACATAGGGCAAAAACTCGTGATTCCAGACGTTCACGGTGCCCTTAGCTGCCCTAAACTCACTTCCCTGAGCGATGAGATGGAACAAAATGCCCTTGAAATCATTCAGATTGGCAGGGAGCTCAAAATTGGTGACTACGGCATTGTTATTGCTCTAGCTACAGCAATGCAAGAATCGAGCCTCAGAAACATTGGCTTTGGTGACCGCGATTCGGTTGGCTTATTTCAGCAGCGCCCCAGCGCCCATTGGGGTACAAAACAGCAGATCCTCCAAACCGATTACGCAATTCGAGCGTTTTACGGAGGTTCGGGCAGCCCGACTCGCGGCGTAGCCCGTGGCCTTCAAGACATTACGGGTTGGAGAAATCTGCCACTAACTGAAGCGGCACAGGCTGTGCAAATTTCAGCTCACCCAACCGCCTACGCAAAGTGGGAGCCGAGCGCTTGGCAGTGGCTTATGCAACTTGACTCACTTGAAGATGCCTAATGAGCGACCTAGTAGGAAAACTGATTCACGGTCGATACCTGGTTGAAAAACTTGTAGCCAGAGGTGGAATGGCAACGGTTTATTTAGCCGAAGATAATCGCTTGGATCGCAAAGTTGCCCTCAAAGTAATTCACCCTCACCTTGCCAACGATGCAGAATTTAGATCTAAATTTGTGCGCGAGGCGAAAATTGCTGCAAAGCTTTCCCACCCAAATTTAGTGAATGTCTTTGATCAGGCTGAAGACGGTGAAATAGTCTTCCTCGCGATGGAGTACGTGCCAGGTATAACCCTCAGAGACGCGCTCCGAGATTTTGGCGCTCTCTCAACTTCACGAGTCTTAGATATTTTTGAGCCGGTACTTTCTGGTTTAGCCGCTGCTCATAAAGCAGGGATATTGCATCGCGATATCAAGCCAGAGAATGTACTGCTGTCTGATGATGGAAAAATTAAGCTCTCCGACTTTGGGTTAGCCAGACCGATTTCAGCGCACACTCAGACTGGAGCCGTAATCGGGACTGTCGCCTACCTCAGCCCAGAGCTTGTGAGCAAAGGAATTGCAGACGCTCGAAGTGATGTCTACGCGGCCGGAATTATGCTTTTCGAGTTACTCACCGGCAAACAACCATTTACGGGAGATCAAGCAGTCCAGATTGCCATGCAGCATGCCAATAGTGAGGTACCTGCACCATCATCACTAAACCCTGAGGTCCCGGAGCTGCTTGATGAACTTGTGCTCTGGGCTACCGCTAAAGATCCAAGCCATAGGCCAGCTGATGCGAATGAGTTTCATTCAGTTTTGGTGCGTGCGCGAACTGACCTTCGTCAGGGGCGAAAGAACGACTATCTGACCCAAAAACTTGAAATCAATAAAACTCAAATCTTAAATTCAACAGATCAGAACGCCACCAAACCGTTTACTAACCCTTCAATTGGCGGCCCTGCAAACGCCACTGAAATCTTAGGTGACTTATCCCAAACTGCCCAACTCGCTGATTCAAGTCAGCAAACGAGCACTTCGACTTTAGGTTCGACAAACAGAGCGTTGAAGATTCTGATTTCAGCGGTACTAACCGTCCTTCTTGGACTCGGGGCAGGCTGGTGGTTTAGCGCTGGTCCGGGTGGAATTCAGATCATGCCTGACTTAGTAAATCGAAGCGAAACTCAAGCCACCAAGGCGCTTGCTGGGTTCAAAGCCCAAATCGAAGTGCTCCGTCAATCATCTAAAACGGTGGCAGCCGGGGCGGTAATTGCCTCTGAGCCAACAAGCGGCAGTATTTTCTGGGGCGGAAAAATACGGCTGCTAATTTCTACCGGACCTAAATTGGTCACTGCACCAGCACTTAGCGGAAAAACACTCGTGGAAGCAACCGCGTTAATTTTGCAGAGCGGTTTTAGTGTTGGCAAAGTTGACTCGTGGTTTAATTCGGCGCCAATCGGAACTGTATTCGCCTTCAGCGGTGGAGATGGATCAGAGATTCCCGAAGGTTCCGCAATAGATTTAGAAATTTCTCTTGGTTCAATACCTGTTGTTGCGGGCATGGATAAAGCGACTGCAACCAATTTGCTAGAAGTTGCTGGTCTAAAAGTTAAGGGAATTTCCGAAGACTACAGCGACACCATCGCCAAGGGGCAAGTCATATCACTCGTACCACTAAGTGATCCACTCGGAAAAGCTGGAGAAGTGAACTTGGTGATATCTAAGGGCACCAACGTTGTACTAATGCCAAAGGTTGTCGGCGAGACCATAAGCGCGGCCAAGACGGTACTGGAAGGCCTAGGACTTCGCGTAATAGTAGATACGAATCAGCTGACCAGTAAATGGGGCATCGCCAAAGTAAAGAAGTCCAGTGCAGCCCCAGGCGCCAAGCTCCGAGTCGGAGACAGCGTCACGATAGTTTCGCGCTAAATATTTAACGCTTAGCTAACGACTCAGCTACTAAGAAAGCCAGTTCCAGAGACTGCATATGATTTAGACGTGGATCACATAGCGATTCGTAACGCTCTTCGAGAGAAGCTTCATCAATCATTTCGCTTCCACCAAGACACTCAGCAACATCATCGCCTGTCAATTCAACGTGAATACCGCCAGGGAAAGTTCCTGCATTACGGTGCACTTCGAAGAAACCACGAACTTCATCCATAACGTCGTCGAATCGTCGTGATTTGTAGCCATTCTTGGTGGTCATGCCATTTCCATGCATTGGATCAGTAATCCAAAGTGGGTTTGCGTCAGAGTCGCGGACGGCCTCCACAAGCTTCGGCAACTCCTCGCGAATCTTGCCTGCACCCATTCGGGTGATAAAGGTTAAACGTCCGGGCTCACGGTCCGGGTCAAGTTTTTCGATTAGTTCAAGTACATCGGTAACTTTGGTGGTTGGCCCAAGCTTCACGCCGATTGGATTTCTCACTCGTGAAAGGAAATCCACGTGGGCGTGATCTAGCTGACGAGTCCGCTCGCCAATCCAGATGAAGTGACCACTGGTGATGTAAGGAGTGCCAGTACGTGAATCAATTCGAGTCAAAGGACGCTCATAGTCAAAAAGCAATCCCTCGTGACTGGTGTAAAACTCGGTCGTGCGAAGTTGCTCAAAATCCGCTCCGCAAGCAGCCATGAAGCGAATGGCTCGGTCGATTTCCCCAGCCAATTCTTGGTAACGAGCATTCGCAGGGTTGTCGGCAAAACCTTTGTTCCACTCGTGAACCGAGCGAAGGTCGGCAAAACCACCCTGCGTGAAGGCGCGAATCAGATTAAGCGTTGAGGCAGAGGTGTGATATGCCTGCAGGATTCGCTCAGGATTTGCTTCGCGAGATTCTGGAGTGAAGTCGTAGCCATTGATAATGTCGCCTCGGAACGCTGGCAGAGTCACGCCGTCGCGAGTCTCAGAATCACTCGAACGTGGCTTTGCAAACTGCCCCGCCATTCTTCCCATTTTGATGATTGGCATAGACGAACCATAGGTGAGCACCAAGGCCATCTGAAGCAAGGTCTTTACTCGATTGCGAATTCGATCAGCAGTCGCGTCGGCGAATGTTTCAGCGCAGTCTCCGCCTTGAAGCAAGAAGGCTTTTCCGCTGGCTGCCTGAGCCAATCGTGAACGCAAAATATCTACTTCACCGGCAAAAACTAGCGGCGGGAGTTTTGACAATCGGTCTCGGACATCCGCTACAGCGGCTGGGTTAGGCCAGTTAGGCTGCTGAACGGCAGGTAGGTTCAAATAGTTGTCGAGGCCCGCGAGCACCGCCGGGTCTACTGCAACAACTTTTTCGTTCATTTCTATTCCTACCTGTTTTACTGGCGTGCCAACTTGGCGCGCTTCTCTTTTACCGATGACGCGTACGCGTCGACATATTCCTGGCCACTCAGTTTTTGAAGCTCGTAGATGATTTCATCGGTGACTGCGCGCAAAACGATTCGGTCACCTTCCATTCCATCGAAACGCGAAAAATCCAATGGTTGGCCGACAATAATTCCCACCCGTCGGATTCGTGGAAGTCTCTTACCGATTGGCTGAACTTTTTCGGTATCAATCATTGCCACCGGAATTACCGGTACCTTTGATTCCAACGCCATTCGAGCAATACCCGTGCGTCCTCGATACAGTTTTCCATCCGGCGAGCGCGTACCTTCAGGATAAATTCCAAGAAGTAATCCCTGACTTAGAACACCAAGGCCGGTATTCAGCGAAGCTTCAGATGCCTTGCCTCCGCTGCGATCGATTGGCAACTGCCCCGTTGCTTTGAAGAACCAGCGGGTAAGCATGCCCTTTAGGCCTTTGCCAGTGAAGTACTCACTTTTTGCCAGAAAGACCACAGGGCGACGTGTTTGCAACGGCAGAAATATTGAATCAGAGAAAGAAAGATGATTGCTGGCCAGGATTGCTGGTCCGGTACTTGGAATATTTTCCATTCCGCGAACCCAGGGGCGGAAAATGAACTTTAGAAGTGGCCCCAGAATGAGGTTTTTCAAGATGAAGTAAGCCACTTGATTTCCCTCTCGAACTGGTTAGAAGGACAAGTTTACCGTTGCTGCCAAGCAACCCGCACTAGATCTGCCGCCCCGACTACTCCGGCATCATTGACAAACTCGGCAGCCTTGATTTCAAGTTCAGGACGGAAGCCGTGAGCCGGCATATTGGCCAAAAACGCTTTGCGAATCGGGTCAAGTAGCAAATCCCCTGCTGCACTGACACCGCCACCGATTACAACTACCTCTGGGTCCAAAATGGCGCTCAATGAGGCCACTGTCTCACCAATCCAGCGACCTAACTCATTGAGCACGTCTAGCGCCCCAGGATCATGCTCGGTGATTGCCTGGTAAACCTGGGTGCCGGTGAGTTCTCCGGCCGCATCGCCCAATTCCCGCAATCTCTGTCCGCGAATATCGTTTGACTCCGCCAATTCTCTGGCAGCACGCAACAGGGCCGTGCCAGAAGCATATTGTTCAAAACAACCCCTTGCACCGCAAGCACAAGGTCGCCCGTCTGGAACGATTCGCATGTGCCCCAGCTCAGCGGCCACGCCGAATCCACCTCGTAGCATCTTGGAATTCGTGATAATTGCCCCGCCTACACCAGTTCCAATCGTGAGCATTGTCATGTGCTTGTAACCACGACCGGCCCCGTAGCGATATTCAGCCCAGGCGGCAGCGTTTGCATCGTTTTCGATGATTACCGGGATTTCGGTCAGGGCTTCTAACTTGGCCTTGAGCGGTTCATTTCGGCCGGTGAGATTTGTCGCATAAATGATGTTGGCCTGCTGGGCGTCCACAAAACCTGCCGCAGCCACTCCTGCGCCAAGCACCTTGTGGCCTGCGGAAAGTTCAGTTATCAAACCGACGACTGCCGCCACCAAGGCATCTATGTCTTTTGCGGGGGTAGGAACGCGTGTTTCTCGGACTATCTGACCTTCGCCATCCACCAAGGCACCGGCAATTTTGGTTCCACCGATATCGATACCAATAGCGTGCATTAGGCGGCCTTTCTGTCCTCGTTCAGTTTACCCATGACTCAGATAGCAGTTAGAGTTATGCCTAATCGAACGCAGTGTGAGGAGCAAAATGGATATTTTCGAGTTGCCCCCGCTAGTTGTATCGGACCCGAATTCCAACATCACCGACCTGCTGGTTGATCGTGCTGCTAAGACTCCGAACCTGCCGCTTTTTGCTCTTGAATCAGATAAGGGATTCCAGAACGTTACAGCACTTCAATTTCTCAACGAGGTAAAGTCGCTGGCCAAAGGGTTAATCGCCTCAGGAATCCAACCGAGCCAGACTGTTGCAATAATGAGTCGCACACGATACGAGTGGACTCTGGTTGACTTTGCAATTTGGTTTGCCGGCGGAATCACGGTTCCCATCTACGAAACTTCATCAGCATCTCAGATGGAGTGGATTCTTTCTGACAGCGACTCCGTGGCCTTGTTTGCAGAAAATATCGAACATGTTCAGCGCTTCGAACAAATTAAAGCAAGCGTTCCTTTGGTTCGTTCTGTCATGACTTTCGAAAATGGCGACTTAGAAGAACTTAAGCGTCGAGGTAAAGAAATTAGCGATGAACTTGTTGAACAGCGTCGCAAAATTTCAAAACTAAATGAGCTGGCAACGATTATTTACACTTCTGGCACAACTGGAAAACCCAAGGGCTGTGAGTTGAGCCACCGTGGTTTTGTTGAACTTAGCAAAAATGCGACCATAGATCTAAGCGACGTAATTGTCGAAGGGCGAAGCACCGTATTGTTCCTGCCTTTGGCGCACGTTTTTGCCAGGTTCGTAGAAGTTTTGTGCGTTCATGGAGGAATTCGTATCGCGTTTCAGCCTGATTCTTCGCAGGTTGCAGTCACTTTTGAAAAATTCAAACCAGAATTCATTTTGGCCGTACCGAGAGTATTCGAGAAGGTTTACAACTCTGCTGAGCAAAAAGCTGAAGCCAGCGGTAAAGGCGACATTTTCAGACGTGCCGCAGCAGTTGCCATAGCTTGGTCGGAGGCATTGGACACCAAACGAGGGCCAAGTACAAAATTGGCTCTTCAGCATTTCGTCTTTGACAAATTGGTCTACAAGAAGATTCGCGCCGCTATGGGCGGAAAGCTCCAGTACGTGATTTCTGGCGGTGCTCCGCTTGGCAGTCGCCTCGGGCATTTTTTCCGTGCCATTGGTGTGATTGTGCTTGAAGGTTACGGGCTAACCGAAACCACTGCCCCGGCCACTATTTCGAGGCCAGCAACCTTAAAAATCGGAAAGGTTGGGCAGCCACTTCCGGGTACCGGTATGAAAATTGCTGCCGACGGCGAGATTTGGACCAATGGTCACAACATCATGCTGGGCTACTGGCGCAATGAAAAAGCCACCGCTGAGGTGCTTCAGGACGGCTGGTTTGCCACCGGAGACATTGGCACCATCGACGAGGACGGCTACCTGGCAATCACCGGACGCAAGAAAGAACTGATCGTGACTGCAGGTGGCAAGAATGTTGCACCCGCAGTTCTGGAAGATCCGTTGCGCGCGCATCCAATTATTGGTCAAGCCGTTGTGATTGGAGACAATCTTCCTTTCGTCAGCGCGCTAATTTCTCTCGACCCGGAAATGCTTCCAATTTGGCTCAAAAACCATGGCGGCGACAATACCTTGAGCCTTACCCAGGCAGCCAAGTTACCACTGGTAATCGCAGCGATACAAAACGCAATCGATGAAGTAAACAGTCAAGTTTCAAAAGCGGAATCGATTAGAAAATTTGTGATTATTGATCGCGAGCTGAATGAAGCAAGTGGGCACCTTACTCCGAGCCTGAAGATCAAGCGAAATGTTGTTGTTGCAGATTTTGCGACAGCAATCGACGAAATATACAATCGCTAGTTTTTCAAGAACCAATCAGTTTCGCGAAGCGCTCTCATAGCTAACTTACGCTCCTCGGGTTCAAGCCGATCTAAATAGAGCAAGCCCTCAAGATGATCACATTCATGCTGCAACGCCTGGGCCAGAAGGCCACTTCCCTGAATTTCAACCTCGTTGCCAGCCAAGTCAACACCTACAGCTGTAGCACGTTCATATCTCGGAGTCTTGTGCCAAAGGCCGGGAACTGAGAGACATCCTTCATCAACGAGTTTCTTTTCTCCAGACAGGGATGTTATTTTTGGGTTGATCAAATAGCCGATTTCCCCATTTACGTTGTAGCTAAAGACTTTGAGGTTTACACCAATCTGGGGAGCCGCAACCCCAGCACGGCCAGGCAATGCCGTGGTGTCTAGAAGATCTTGAACCAAAGACTCGACACCGCTGTCTAAATTATCCACCTCGACAGATGGCGTCTTTAATACCGGGTCGCCAAATAGGCGAATCTCACGTACAGCCACAAGTTATGCGATGAGTCCGTCAACCACTAGAGCAGCTAGCTCGCGGGCCGCCTGCTGAGTGCCTTTTTTGAGTTCCTTGAATTTGATAACCGATCCGGCCGCCAGCGCTTCATCGTAAGGTACGCGAACTACAGCGCGAACACGAGTTTTGAAGTGCTGTTCGATTTCGTCAAGCTTGACCAACTGCGTCGCCTGCGTTGCAGTGTTCAATGCCACCACAGCGTTCCGCACTAAATCTCCGTAACCATTAGCTTCTAGCCAGGTCAAAGTTTCAGATGCCAATCGAGCCTCATCCACAGAACCACCTGAGACAATAACCAAACCACTTGCGCGCTGAAGTGTTGGGCGCATCACCGAGTGAACAATACCGGTACCGCAGTCGGTAAGCACGATTGAGTAGTAGCGTGCGGCCATGTCGGCAACCACGTTGTAGTCACCCTCATTGAATGCTTCAGAAAGCATTGGGTCGCTATCCGAAGCCAATACGTCCAAGCGAGTGACATCACGCGAAACCATTGTTGAGAAGTCGGTAAAACCATCAATTGCGGCTGCTCGATTAACTACATCTCGAACGGTAAAGCGCGTAGATTTGCTGATTCGTTCGGCTAGTGTGCCTCGGTCTGGGTTGGCATCGATGGCAATCACTCGATCTTCGCGTGAAAGCGAAAGTGCCATACCTAAAAGTGTGGAAACTGTAGTTTTACCCACTCCACCTTTGCGAGTTAGAACAGGCACAAAACGAGCACCGCCGTCAAGAGCCGCTCCAATTCGAGCGTCCAAGGCTTTGCGTTCGCGAACTTTGAGTGAGTCCCCAAGATTGACCGACTTGAGGGTCAAGTAATAAACAAACTTTCTGAAACCCGATTCTGGTGCTGGTCGATTTCGAGATGAAGTGTCGATTAGGCGATCTGCCGTAAGCATTGCAGCAGGCTCTGGGGTGTCAAACGTCTCACCGCGGAGCGAATCACGTCTGGAGTAATTTGAACGTCGAGTCAGTTGCTGTTCGCTCGGATCAGTAGTTGGAGCAACTATGCGACTTACTCTTTCGTCCTCAGTCACGATAGGAACTGACTGAGTGCTAGGAGTCACATCGATAATTCCAGAATCAACAGCAAGCTCAGCAAGAGAGTGTGTCTGTATTGGAGTTTCATCATTGGCTGGACGAGGTGCCAGGAAATCCTCACCTTCAGGGTTCTTATCCCAAGTTGCCAAAACCTACTCCTAAACCAAATGTTCGCATAAGCGATATCTGGTCTAGTCTAGCCAATGACTTGTGCTGGTTGCCTAAGCTCCTTCGGCTTCCACTACGACAATCAAATCCCCGGCATCAACCGCCTGAGTCTTGCCAATTGCAAGTCGACGAACAATACCTGCCACGTTCGCAGTGATTGTGGCTTCCATCTTCATGGCTTCGATGGTCGCAACAGGCTGACCAACTTCGACTTTCGCACCCTCAACAGTCTGAAGGGTTACCACTCCAGCAAATGGAGCCGCAACGTGACCGAGATTAGAGACATCTGCTTTTTCTGCAGACACCACATCCGAAGCGATTTTACGGTCTCGAATGTTAATCGGACGAAGTTGACCGTTTAGCGTAGCCATCACAGTGCGGTAACCCTTGGCATCAGGTGAGCCAATAGCTTCAAGTCCAACATAAAGCTGAACACCTTTTGCAATTTCCACAACGTGCTCGTGTCCCTGTTGCAAGCCGTAAAGGTAATCAACTGTGTCCACCTGATCGAGGCGACCATAGGTCTGGCGGAACTTTTCAAATTCCTTTGTCGGAGCCGGGAAGAGCAAACGGTTGAGTGTCGATCTGCGAAGTTTTGCATCAGGACCATCGAGAATTGCCAAGTCTTCCGATGAAACCGGGGTCACGCCAAACTTAAGGTTCTTACCCTGAAGCACTTTGGTTCGGAAAGGTTCAGGCCAGCCACCTGGCAGGTCTCCCAATTCTCCGGCCATGAAACCTACAACCGAATCAGGTACATCGTAGTTTTGTGGATTATCAGCAAAGTCTCTAGGGTCTGCGTTTACTGCCACAAGGTGAAGCGCCAAATCCCCAACCACCTTAGACGAAGGCGTGACCTTAGTAGGTCGACCAAGAATTGCATTGGCCGCCGCATACATGTCTTCGACTTTTTCGAAGTGATCGCCGAGACCGAGTGCAATTGCCTGCTGACGAAGATTAGATAATTGACCTCCGGGGATTTCGTGCTTGTAGACACGACCCGTAGGGCCCGGTAATCCCGACTCAAAAGGTGCGTAGACGCTTCGAACGGCTTCCCAATAGGGCTCAAGCGCTGTAACCGAATCAAGAGGAATCCCCGAATCGCGCTCGGTATGAGCCAACGCTGCCACCAACGCTGAGGCCGATGGCTGAGAAGTGGTTCCGGCCATTGGTGCGCTGGCTACGTCAACTGCATCTACGCCGGCATTGATTGCAGCCATCAGCGTGGCAAGCTGCCCGCCGGCTGTGTCATGCGTGTGCAGGTGAACAGGCAGATCGAATCGATCACGCAGTGCTGAGACAAGTCGTTCGGCAGCAGCAGGACGAAGCAGCCCGGCCATGTCCTTGATGGCAAGTATGTGTGCACCAGCGTCAACAATTTCTTGCGCTAACTTCAAGTAATAATCAAGCGTGTAGAGCTTCTCGTTTGGATCAAGTAGATCTGCTGTGTAGCAAAGCGCAACTTCCGCAACTGCCGTACCCGTATTTAAAACCGCTTGAATCGCTGGCTTCATTTGCTCTACATCGTTAAGCGCATCGAAGATTCGGAAAATATCCACTCCGGTTGCCGCAGCCTCTTTGACAAAAGCCTCTGTTACCTCGGTTGGGTAGGGAGTGTAGCCAACAGTATTGCGACCACGAAGTAGCATCTGAATGCACAGATTTGGCATAGCCGCGCGAAGTGACTCAAGTCGCTCCCAAGGATCTTCACCGAGGAATCGCAAGGCAACATCGTAGGTAGCCCCACCCCATGCCTCCACAGAGAGTAACTGTGGGGTCAAGCGCGCAACGTAAGGTGCGATTTGCTGGAGGTCTCGGCCACGAATTCTGGTGGCTAGAAGAGACTGATGCGCGTCTCGGAATGTTGTGTCAGTGATGGCAACAATCTTCTGGTCGCGAAGTGCTTTGGCAAAACCCTTTGGCCCCAGCTGCTCCAGTAACTGGCGTGAGCCATTTGGTGCTGGCTTGGAAAGATCTACCGCCGGAAGTTTCGATGCGGGTGAGAAATGATCTGCGCGAGGGCCATTTGGTTGATTAACAGTCACATCAGCGAGCCAAGAGAGAATTTTGGTTCCGCGGTCTAGAGATGGAGCCGCGGTGAAAAGTTGAGGACGTTCGTCGATGAATGACGTGCTCAAGTCTCCAGACTGGAAGGTTTCATCGGCCAGCACGGCCTGAAGGAATGAAATGTTGGTGGAAACCCCGCGAATTCGGAATTCAGCAAGTGCTCGCTCGGCTCGGACAACCGCAGACTTGAAATCACGTCCCTTTGCGATGAGTTTTACCAGCATCGAGTCAAAGTGCGGGCTAACTTCTACTCCGGTAGAAACAGTTCCACCATCCAGGCGAATTCCAGCCCCACCAGGAGAGCGATAGGTGGTGATTTTGCCGGTGTCAGGCCTAAAGTTTGCGGCCGGGTCTTCTGTAGTAATTCGGCATTGAATCGCGAAACCGTGACGCTGAATTGTCTCTTGGGAGAGACCAAGTTCGCCAAGCGACTCCCCCGATGCAATTCGCATTTGGCTCTGCACAAGATCGATATCAGTGATTTCTTCAGATACCGTGTGCTCCACCTGGATGCGAGGGTTCATTTCGATGAAAACATGCTTACCCGCATTTGGCCCAACTGTGTCAATCAGAAATTCGACGGTTCCAGCGTTTTGATAGCCAATAGCTTTTGCAAATGCAACGGCATCGCGGTAAAGGGTGTTTCGAAGATCTTCATCAATTAGCGGAGCGGGTGCGATTTCGACAACCTTTTGATTGCGTCTCTGGATTGAACAATCGCGCTCAAACAGGTGTACAACATTTCCAAAAGTATCCGCAAGAATTTGAACTTCGATGTGTCGAGGACGAAGTACCGCCTGCTCTAGAAAAACGCGTGGGTCACCAAATGCGCTTTCAGCCTCACGAGAAGCTTCGACCAGAGCGGCACGAAGGTCTTCTTTTGCGGCGACTCGTCGCATACCTCGTCCGCCACCGCCGGCTACTGCTTTAACGAAAATTGGAAAACCAATTTCATCGGCCTGATCAACAAGCTCATCAACATTTGCTGAGGATTGGGTGGACTTTAAAACCGGAACATTTGCGCGAATTGCCGCATCTTTGGCAATAACTTTGTTTCCAGCCATCTCAAGTACATCTGAGCTCGGACCAATAAAGGTGATACCCTCGGCCTTGGCCGCTTCGGCCAACTCTGGATTTTCCGAAAGGAATCCGTAGCCCGGATAAATTGCGTCTGCCCCAGACTCCTTGGCTACACGAATAATCTCTGACACATCGAGGTAGGCCCGCACCGGATGCCCGACAGAGCCAATTTGGTATGCCTCGTCGGCCTTTAGTCGGTGGGTTGAATTTCGATCCTCATACGGGAAGACGGCAACTGTCTTGGCCCCTAGTTCATAAGCGGCACGGAAGGCGCGGATGGCAATTTCGCCTCGATTGGCAACCAAAATCTTCTTGAACATCGGTTCCTTCAGTCGTTATTACGAACACGGGTTTTTAGCCCATGAAATAAAAAGGTAGCCTATTTAGGTGCGAGTACTAAGCGTTAGCTCCCTCAAGGGGGGCGTTGGCAAGACCACGGTTGCCCTGGGTTTGGCGTCCGCTGCATTTCACCAAGGGCTGAGAACGTTAGTTGTCGACTTAGACCCTCAATGCGATGCCACGACCGGTTTAGGCGCGGTTGGAGAGTTCGAGTTCACTGTTGCGAGCGTCCTGAAAAATCCAAAACACAACGTCGTGTCTAAGTCAATCGTAGCGTCAGCTTGGGGCAAAGCGGGCACGGGTTTGGTGGATGTTCTGCTTGGCAGCCCAAGGAGCATTCACCACGATACGCCTCACCCCACTGTTCGACAGACCTGGAAACTAGAAGAAGCCCTTCACCACGTGGAAAAGGATTACGACCTTGTAATCATTGACACGCCACCATCAATCAATGCCCTCACCCGCACAGCGTGGGTGGCCAGCGACCGTGTCTTGATAGTCACCGAGCCTGGAATCTTCTCTGTGGTTGCAGCGGATCGTGCAATGCGAGCCATCGAAGAAATTCGCCAAGCGATCACCAAACGAGTGCGACCTCTTGGAATATTGGTAAACCGCTATCGCCCGGCATCTAAAGAGCAAGAGTTTCGCGTAAATGAATTACGTGACATGTTTGGTGACTTGATTTTGGACGGCTACCTCGAGGAAAAGGCTTACCTACAGCAATCTCAAGGTGCCGCTAGGCCGATTCATACTTGGCCTGGCGAGGGTGCCGCAGTAATTGCAGACTTCTTTACCGATCTTCTCGCAACGGCACAGTCAGCATTTGATGTGGTCAATGAAGAAGTTCCAGTTGAGCAACCAAAAGAAAAACAAAAGTTCTTCCGACGTCACAAGCGCGGAAAAGCGCAGCCCGAAGTTATCGACCTCGATACCGCGTTAGACACACTCGGACAAGAGTTTGAAGTTTCGTCAGAATCAGTCGATGTCGAAACTGAGAACTGGTCTGAGCCAGCGTGGAACGATAACGAAATTGCAGCTAAGGATCAACCAGAGATTTCCACGAATACGGGAAATTGGACCTTCAAATTAGAAATTGAAGACGAAAAAGAAAAAAACTAGACCGCTTTTCGGCTAGCACGACGTGCGGAGAGTTCGTCAACCTCGTCTATGTGGCTTGGATCGATGTGCGAGAGACTTGCTTCAACCTCTCGAAGTACTTTGCCCACAGCGATACCAAACACACCTTGACCTCGACCTAATAGGTCAATGACTTCGTCCTCAGTAGTGCAAAGGTAAACACGGACTCCATCAGACATAAGTGTGGTCTTGGCTAAATCGTTGATACCAGCAGCACGAAGTTGCTCAACCGCAATTCGAATTTGCTGGAGAGAAACTCCAGTATCAAGCAGACGCTTCACTAGCTTGAGCACCAAAATGTCCCTGAAAGCATAAAGTCTTTGCGACCCCGAACCGGCAGCACCGCGCACACTTGGCTGAACTAAGCCGGTGCGATCCCAGTAATCGAGCTGTCGGTAGCTAATGCCCGATGCAGTAGCGGCGGATGTTCCGCGGTAACCAAGCTTTGGATCGGTCGAAGGTGCACCGTCGTTGAAAAGCATGTCCTGACCGTAGCCCTGGCCGACTGAGTCTTCGTTTTCGAACATTCCCAGCCTCCTTCAGGTTCAAGTACAGGTTTAAGTTCTAAAGCAATTGTTCCCGTCAATACGGTTATAGCGGTGTTAATTTAATCGTTCGGCGTGTCGTTTTTTGCCGAAAAGCTTGCTTTGCGGCTAGTCGTCGATTTTGGCGATTTCAGAAATGACCATTTCATTTCGAATGTTCGCAAAATGCGATTGAATTTCCCCTGCAAAATGGGCAGCGCGTGAGCGGCTTGAAGGGTCTTTCTTGCCTAATACCGGAGCAATTACTCCTTGGATTATGCCGATTTCGCGGTCAGCCGCTGCCTTGACGCCGCGCAGGTGCCGCGGAGTAATGCCGAAGCGCTGCAACTGCATGATTGAACGAGCAATCTCAATGGTGTTTGAGTCAAAAGGCTCTTCGCCAATCAGCCCAACCGACTGGGCGTCAGCAATCAGTGCGTCTGTGATCGAGGTTTCAGCGATTAATTCAATGCGGGAAATTTTCTTGGCCTTGGTTAGTCGGGTTTGACCAGCCGGAGCCTCCGCTTGCCCTGGCAATGAAGGCTGCTTGCCTTCATCCAGGTCGGTTAGGTACTGACGTATAACTTTTAGCGGAAGGTAGCGGTCTCGCTGTAGCTCAAGAATTAGGCGAAGTCTCGATAAATCTTTCTCGCTGAATTTGCGATAACCCGAGTCAGTTCTCTGTGGTGTAACAAGCCCGTTTTCTTCTAGAAAACGAAGTTTCGACTGGGTTAGGTCGGTGAACTCAGGAGTGAGTTCATTTAGAACCTGTCCGATAGTTAAAAGCTTCGCGCTTTTCGCTTGAAAGATTGGTGTCGGCTGTGACATTGATGCTTATTCCCCGAGATCTGAACGTGATGCAAAAAAAGTGAGTTTGAATTTACCAATTTGAACTTCGGCTCCATCATCCAAGAGGGCCGAGTCAATCCTCACGCCATCAAAATAAGTTCCATTCAACGAAGCTAAATCGTGAATCATGAATTTATTTCCATGGCGCCTAAATTCAGAGTGACGTCGTGAAACTGTGACATCGTCCAAGAAAATATCCGCATTTGGGTGGCGCCCAACTGAGGTTACATCTTGATCTAATAGAAATCTTGAACCTTGATTTGGCCCACGCTGAACAATAAGCAATGCACTGCCGCTTGGTAGCGACTCAATTGCATTTAGTTCTTCTGCGTTAAGACCGTGGTTATTCTCGGCCAACAAATCATCACTGAATCGTTGGGTCGAATCAGACTCTCCTCGAGAGTCCCCACCTTCAAAATCTGCAAATTCCATTTCGTCCTCAGTTGCCAAGCCTAATGCCTAGCGAACTGTCGATTTCACGATGTTACGGACCTGCAATAAATAAACAAAACCGGCCCACCAGTAGAGTCCAACGCCCCAAAGAGCAAATGCCCAAGCCACCGGTAAGACGAAGTTGGCGCTAGTCGGAAAAGCTGCCGAAATGAGCAAAAGTGGGAATGCATAAAGCAAAGCGAATGTCCCGGCCTTGCCCAAGTAGTGCACCGGTAATGGCCCATAGCCTCTCGTGGCTAAAACCGGGTACAGCAAGAGCATCATGATATCTCTAGAAATAATCACGACAGCGAGCCAAACCGGAATGTATCCGACTATTGAAAGACCAACTAGTGTGGCAAAAATGTAAAGGCGATCTGCCGCCGGATCCAATAGTTGCCCCAATCGCGTGACTTGCTTGAACCTTCTGGCAAAGTAACCATCCAAGTAGTCAGTAATTGAAGCAATCGCGAGCACTACAACCGCCTGCCAGTTGTAACCGCTAAGAATAAGGATTAGAAATACCGGCACCAGAAGCAACCGAAGTGTGCTCAGCAAGTTAGGCACCGTGCGCCACTCTTGCCATAAATTCATTTCATCATCCTATTCATCTGTCGGGCTAGCCGGATTTGAACCGGCGACCCCTTGTCCCCCAGACAAGTGCGCTACCAAGCTGCGCTATAGCCCGTTTATCGCTTTCGTTTTTCTCGAATACGCATACCGATTTCAATTGGGCTTCCCTCGAAACCGTATGTTTCGCGAAGGCGACGCTGAATAAAGCGACGATACCCTGGGTCGAGAAATTCAGTTGTGAAAAGCACAAATTTAGGTGGACGCGTTGCGACCTGTGAACCGTAGAGAATTCTTGGTTGCTTTCCTCCGCGAACCGGATGAGGATTTGCCATGACAAGTTCCTGAAGGAACGCATTGAACTTGCCGGTCGGGATTCTGGTGTCCCAACCATCTAATGCAACTTCAAGTGCGGGAACAAGCTTCTCAAGGTGACGACCGGTCTTTGCCGAGATGTTTACTCTCGGCGCCCAGTCAACGTGTGCGAGATCTTGCTCAATCTCGCGTTCCAAATACTTTCTGCGCTCGTCGTCTAGCTCATCCCATTTGTTGAAAGCAAGAACCAGTGCTCGACCCGATTCAAGGGCCATGTCGACAATGCGGATATCGGCCTCGCTAATTGGAGCAGTAACATCGAAAAGCACCACTGCTACCTCGGCCCGCTCAAGTGCGGCAGCAGTGCGCAAGCTTGCATAAAAATCAGCACCTTGCTGCAAATGCATTCTTCGGCGAATACCGGCGGTGTCAACGAAGCGCCAAACTCTTCCACCGAGCTCAACTTGTTCATCAATCGGATCGCGAGTGGTACCCGCCAAGTCATTAACCACTGCTCTTTCACTGCCAACGGCCTTGTTTAGCAGAGACGACTTTCCGACGTTAGGCCGCCCGATTAGAGCAACGCGACGTGGTCCGCCAAACTCTTGCTTGGCAACTGAAGATTCAGTTGGCAGTACTTTCAATGCAGCGTCAAGCATGTCGGCTACGCCACGTCCATGAACTGCTGATACCGGAAATGGTTCGCCAAGACCTAGAGACCAGAGTGAAGCCGCCTCAGGTTCCTGTCGCATATCGTCGATCTTGTTGGCAACCAGAATTACTGGCTTGCCACTTTTACGAAGCAAGGTAACAACTCGCTCGTCACTCGAGGTTGGCCCTACCATCGCGTCGACTACGAATAGAACCGCGTCTGCTAATTCAATGGCTATTTCAGCCTGGAGGGCAACTGAGCGATCGATACCTTTTGCATCTGGTTCCCAGCCACCGGTATCTACCAAAGTGAATTTACGGCCATTCCATTCGGCTTTGTATGAAACACGATCGCGGGTAACGCCTGGTTTGTCCTCCACCACGGCCTCACGACGGCCGAGAATACGGTTTACCAGCGCAGATTTTCCGACGTTCGGGCGTCCCACGATGGCAAGCACTGGTAGCGCCGGCAAAAACAGTGGCTCGTCATCCAAGCCCAGCTCGGCAGCTAAAACCTCAAGATCTTCAGGCTCTAAATCGTATTCCTCAAGCCCAGCTCGGAGTGCACGCGCTTTGGTTTCGGCATCCTCGTCAGAAACTTCACGAAGCTTCTCAATGAACTCGGGATCAACTGGCTCAAAATTGTATTCGTTATCAGTCACCGTGTGCCGCCTTAAGGTCGTGTTTCACTTGTTCGGACATAACCTGAACGGTCTGCGCGAAATCTAAATCTGATGAGTCAATGAGCGTAACGCCAGGGGCAGCCTCGGTGAAATTGACAACCTTGGAGTCATGTTCATCTCGCTTTGAAACTTGAGAGTGCACATTTTTCGCATCCAAAAGTTCCTTTGATCGACGAGCAAGTCTGACTTCCTCTGAAGCTGTCAATAAAATACGAGATTGGGCCTCAGGATAGACGATCGTGGTTATATCTCTACCTTCAATTACTATTCCTGGCTTGACACATTTTTCTGCAATTTCGTGTGTCAACTTTTTCATAAAAGCACGAACAGTTTGTATTTGCGCAACAGAACTAACTGCTTCGGAAACTTTGGAAGTTCGGATCGCCTCGGTAACGTCTGTCTCCCCAATTCGCACCCAAAAATTATCTGGATCCGTAGAAATCTGATAATCGAAAACTGTCTCAAATTCTCCTGATTCAAGAAGTTTTCTATCCAGCCCATTTAGTACTTTCCAGGCAAGAGCGCGGTATGCGGCACCGGTATCTAGATACCCAAAACCAAACTCACGGGCCAATTGCTTACTGACGCTAGACTTACCGGAACCTGCCGGACCATCGATAGCAATAATTTTCTTTTGCATTAGCTAACCAGCCTCCAATTGCGAAGTTCTAGTTCGGCCATGAGTTTTTCAACTGAAGAAGGTAAAACAAAGAGTTCAGCTAAACCAATCTGACTGCTCGGAGAGTGTTCCAGTTTTAACTCTTCAAGGTTGACGCCGATTTCGCCTACCTCTACCAGTAGCCTCGCCAATTCTCCGGGCTTGTCGTCAACGATGACGGTGACAATTGCATATTCGGTCGGCTTGGCACCGTGCTTACCCGGCAAGAGCGAAGAGCCGAGGTTGCCCTTTTTCAAGAGATCAAGAAGTGCGGCTTGCCCAGCTTCGCTCTCTACATTTTCTAAAGCCTTAATGGCCAGCCCTAGATCATTCTGAAGATTTTCAAGGAGGCCAGCTACCTCGCGTGCATTTGCCGAAAGTATCTGCACCCAGAGCCCCGGATCGCTTGCCGCTATGCGGATTGTGTC
This sequence comes from Actinomycetota bacterium, assembly GCA_041181555.1. Taxonomy (GTDB): domain Bacteria; phylum Actinomycetota; class Actinomycetes; order Actinomycetales; family Microbacteriaceae; genus Rhodoluna. Next base: position 19,792 of record JBEGPH010000008.1, read on the forward strand.
TCGGATTCCTTGGCCCGCTAAAGCAACGTCCTCGTGATTTGCCCCGATCAATTGAGCGGCTGTCAAACTGGCGACAACCTGCGGAAGGTGAGAAACAAGCGCGACGGCTCTGTCGTGCTCCTCTGCAGTTATCTTGACCGGCGAGGCCCCCAGCTCGACTGCGAGATTTTCGATTTGAACAACCGCACCCGGCTCAGACATTGCCGTCGGAGAGATGACCCACGGCCGCCCTATGAAAAGATCAGCACGCCCGGCAATAGCACCGCTTCGTTCGCGGCCTGCCATTGGATGTGAGCCCACGTAACGACTGAGGTCAGCCCCCGATGCCGCTAGTGAATCAAGAATTTGTTTTTTCACACTGGCAACGTCTGTGACGATTGCTTGAGGATTATTTTTCAACTCCTCGATCACAATTTCGCTCGTGATATCTGGTGGAACACATACGACAATCAGCATAGGAAGATCAGATGAGGTAGCCTCACGCCCTGCCCCATAAGAAATAGCCAGACCCTCGGCTGACTTTGAAGCGTCAGAAATAATTACATCCACGCCGTTTTTGGTCAGCGCCAACCCAATACTTGTTCCAAGCAGTCCCGCGCCAACAATGCGCACGCTGCCCGAAATTCTTGAACTCACTGGGCAATGTCCTTTCGCAATGCAGTCGCACCGCGAAGATAAATGTGCTGAATTTGACTTCTCTCCAGCGGAATATCAGCATTGACCATAATTCGAATAACTCGAGGAAGTGCGTGCTGCACATTCATTTCCACAAAACACATCAGCGGAACATCGCCTAAACCCAGCTCTCTAGCCCCGACCGCTGGAAATTCACTAGTGATATCTGGAGTAGCCGTAAAAAGTATCGAAATTAGCGCTGAGTTATCGATGTTATTTGCGTGTAAAACCTTCGAGATGAGCTCGGCCGTGGACTTCAAGAGGTGTTCGCGCTCGTCGGTATCTAATTGAATAGCACCTCGTATGGCTCTAACTGCCATGAACTACCGCCTCTTTGGTTTGGAAACCCGCTTGCTTGGCTGGGCAGTGTTGCCCTCCGCGGCCTTAAGCAGCGCACCAACCTCCAGTTTACTAAGTTCCCTTATTTTGCCCGCCTTGAGAGGGCCTAACTGAATCGAACCGAATTGCTTCCTAACCAAACCAACTACCGGATGTCCGAGATGGTCAAACATTCTTCGGACAATTCGATTTCTACCGGAATGCAAGACGATTTCAACCAAACTTTCATCTATCGAGCTCTGCACGAGATTGGCCTTGTCTGCCTTGATGAAGCCGTCTTCAAGCTCAAAACCACTCAAGAGTTTGTGGATGATGCTCGAATCGACGACCCCTTGAACTCGAGCCAGGTAAGTCTTGGTCACGCCAAATTTTGGATGGGCTAGCTTATGAGCCAATTCGCCATCATTAGTCATGATGATTAGTCCGCTTGTTTCTGCGTCTAAACGACCAACGTTATAGACGCGATCGTAACCAACCACAAACTGAGATAAATCCGGACGACCATTTTCATCCGCCATCGTGCTAACCACGCCAACTGGTTTATTGAGTGCCAAATACACTCTTGACGCATCAAGCTGAATTGGCGTTCCGTTGACCATTACACGATCGACCTCTGGATTGATCCTGGTGCCCAGTTCGGTGACTCGTTTACCATTCACGACAACTTTGCCCTGCGAGATTAGGTCTTCGCACACTCGCCTTGAAGCAACACCTGCGGCGGCTAAAACTTTCTGAAGGCGAACGCC
>JBEGPH010000009.1:0-36397 GCA_041181555.1 Actinomycetota bacterium
GGATAGAGCATCTGACTACGGATCAGAAGGTTGGGGGTTCGAGTCCCTCCAGGCGCACAAAAACCCGGTTTCTTCTCACGAGAGCCGGGTTTTTACTTTTCACTAAACCAATTTTCTGGTGTAATTCGTTTCTGCACTATCGCCGCTGAAAACAGAATTACCGCAGCACCGAACAGCGTGCTCAATTGAATGGACTCATGCAAGATTGCCCAGCCGGCAATTACAGCAACCACCGGAGATAGATAAGTAACCGTGCTGGCAATTGCGCTACCAACGATGCTGGTAACTCTGAAGTTCCAAACGTAGGCAAAACCAGTACCGAGTGCACCTAAAACAAAAATTGCCAGTCCTGAGTTCAAGCTGATTGCCGTGTGGATGAGTGGCTGAGTGATTGCAAGCGGCATAAGTAGAGCAACCGCGGCGATGAGTTGTGCAGTGGCCAACGACGTGGAGCTGTATCCGGTGTTGGCAAGGTATCGGCGCATAAACGGAAACGAGAATCCGTAACCCAGTGTTGCCATCAGAATCAAGGCAATGCCGAGCGGAACGTTAGATCCGGTGAATGACAAGTTTCCAAACAAAAACAGAACCCCGATGAAGCCAAGCAGTAAGCCGAAAATTTGGCTCCGGGTTATTGTCTCGCTTCTAAAAACTAATGTGATGAAGAGCACGCTAAATAGCGGTGTGGTGGCGTTCAAGATTCCGGCTAGCGAGCTGTCGAGCAGCTGTTCGGCAAGGGCAAACATCAAGCCCGGAAATGCGTTCAAGACAAAGCCAAGAGCAAGCATCTTGATCCAGATTTTCTTTTCTCTAACAAACTTCTGCTTAGTAACTAGCGACCAAATGACAAGTGCCAAGGCGCCGAATAGGTTGCGAAACACCGCTACGCCTACCGCAGAGAATGACTCCAGACTCACTGCAATAAAGAAAAAAGACAGACCCCAGGTGGTCGCCAGCACAATGAACGTGGCCAACCACGGCTGTTGTTTGCTCTGCATTGCTCAAGTCTCTCACTGTCTAGACTGCTAGGTATGACCTTGAGCCTGCTGCTTTCAGCCGCACTGTTTAGCTTTGTTACTTCGGTAACCCCAGGCCCAAACAACACCTTTCTGCTTTCATCAGGCGTCAACTTTGGCCTAAAGAAGTCGTTGCCGTATGTAAATGGCATCATCGCCGGACTCATCGGGATGATGCTGGCTATCGGCCTTGGTCTTAGTGCAGTGTTTGCTGCATTTCCGGTCGTTTATCAAACCCTCAAATATGTGGGATTCGCATACATTCTCTACCTAGCCTTTTTGATCATTAAGAGCACCAGTAAATCTGAAACCGGAGAACCGAAGTACATCGGATTTTGGAAATCAACTACTTTTCAATTTGTTAATCCAAAGGCATGGATAGTTGTTGCCTCTTATATGGCAACGTTCGTTCCGCTTGATGCAGGTGCGGCACTTTCTATTGGTGTGTGCGCCGTATTTTTAATCGCAACTTTTCCAGGTGCGCTTGTCTGGGCAATTTCTGGGCAATTACTTAGAAGCTGGTTGGGAGTGCCGTCCCGAAGAAAAGTTTTCAATATTGTGGCGGCAGTATTGCTAGTGGCATCGATGATTCCGGTGCTATTCCTGCACTAGAGCGCTTGTTAGCGTTCACAACTTCTGATGTTAGCGGTCACATGGCCTGTGTTTTTCAAGTACTCATGACTGTTTACAAATCGTTATCAGAATCGGTGTCCAACCAATTTTCTCTGAGGTATTTTGAATTCAAACCCCAGTTCAATCCGATCTGAGGTTTCATGAAAGGAAAACATTTTCGCATGAAGAAAACTACAAAGCTTGTAGCTCTTGCGGCTGCTGCAGCTCTTGCCCTAACCGGCGTGGGTTCAGTTACCGCAGCTAACGCGGCTTGTACCAAGACAACCGTGACCATGCTTGGAACCATCAAGCCTGAGATCAAGAACGAATTCCTAGCAGCAGTTGCTGACTACAACAAGAGCCAGTCTTGCTACACCCTAAAGTCAATCCAGGGTGACAGCAAGCTAACCTTCCTTCAGAACGTAACCCCGATGTACGCAGCCAAGAAGGCTCCGACCATCATGTACGGTCTTCAGGACATCCCAAACATGGCTAACAAGGTCATGGACTGGAAGGGCACCAAGCTTGTAAAGCTTGTTCCATCAGCTCTTCTAGCAGCAGCTAACGTAGGCGGCAAGCAGGTTGGTGTTCCATCAACAGCTGAAGCTTTCGGTTTGCTATACAACAAGAAGGTTCTAGACAAGGCTGGTGTTGACCCAACAAAGATCACCACTCGCGCTCAGCTAGAAGACGCTTTCAAGAAGGTACAGGCTTCAGGTACTGGAGCAGTTCGCTTCTCAGGTATCTGGTGGTCACTTGGTGCACACTTCACCAACACCTACTTTGCTAACGCAGCAACTACTCACGAAGGTCGCCTAAAGGTTCTAGACCAGCTTGCTGACGGAACCAAGAAGCTAAGCGCTGACCCAGTATTCAAGGACTGGCTAGCTACCTGGGAACTTCTAAAGAAGTACAACCAGCAGAAGCCAAACCTAACCGACACCGAGTATGACTCAGCTGTTGCTGACCTTGCTGCTGGTAAGGCTGGATTCTGGTTCATGGGTAACTGGGCAGAGCCAAACTTGATGACTGCTGCTGCAGGCACCGACTTCGGAATCATGCCATTGCCAATTAGCAACAACGCTAAGGCTTACGGAAACACCTCAATCTCAGTTGGTGTTCCTGGTTACTTCATGATCGACAAGGTTCAGTCAACTCCTGCACAGCGTGCCGGTGCGATTGACTTCCTAACCTGGCTATACACCTCTTCAAAGGGACAGCACCACGTTGCTGACTCAGTGAAGAAGGGTGGCATGAGCTTCATTCCTGTTTACAACGGCTTCAAGGTTCAACCTGAGACTTACATGTCAAAGGAAATCGCAAAGTACGTATCAGCAGGCAAGACCATCGAATGGATCAACACTTACTACCCAGCCGGAGGCCAGGAGAAGTATGGTGCATCAGGTCAGAAGCTAATCTCTGACGTCATCACTGGCGAGCAGTACGCTGCAGAGCTTGAGGCTGCCTGGAAGGGCGCTACCAAGACCTGGCGCGGAGTCAAGAAGTAGTAGATAACTACTCCTTCTAGACATCTAGAAGTACATCAAGGTCACCTCGGGGAGGTAACTCCCCGAGGTGACCTTGAGTTTCACGGCTATATTTAGTTTCACCGAAGTTTAGGAGTTCCAATTGAAAGCAATCAGAGGACTGAAGAAGTTCATTCTCTTTGGAGCAATTCCAATTGTGATCTTCACCTTCGTTTTAGTAGTGCCCTTTGCACAGGGTCTCTTTCTTACCTTCACTAACTGGGACGGTTTCGAATTCAACAGCTTTGTTGGATTCGACAACTACGTAAAGTCGTTTCAAGACCCAGAGTTCTGGACGACTCTTCAGTTCACCGCATTATTTGTGGTTGTTTCTCTAGTCCTAATTAACGTTGTGGCATTTGGTTTGGCACTTCTGGTGACCACCAAACTTAAAGTTTCGAATGTTTTCAGAACTTTCTTCTTTGTACCCAACCTCATCGGTGGTGTGGTACTAGGTGTTATTTGGCAGTTCATTTTCAACACCGCATTGGTTTCAATTTCAAAAACTTTCAATATTCCAATCTTCGCTGAGTCATGGCTTAACAGCACTGATAAAGCATTCTGGGCATTGATTATCGTTACCGTTTGGCAGTCGTCGGGTTACATGATGATCATCTACATGACCGGATTGGTCAGCATCGAACAAGACGTGCTCGAGGCGGCTCGAATTGATGGAGCATCTCCATTCCGCACAATGATGTCGGTGAAGATTCCATTGATGGCTCAGGCCTTCACAATCTCGATCTTCCTAACCCTTCGTGGTGGATTTATGGCATACGACGTAAACGTTGCTTTGACCGGCGGTGGACCATTCCGATCAACAGAGTTGATTTCGATGCACATTTTCCAAGATGCATTTGCAAATGGAAACTTTGGAACTGGTCAGTCAAAGGCCGTAATTATGTTCCTCGTGGTTTCGGTTATCGCGATCATCCAGGTGGCAGTTAGCAAGCGCATGGAGGTGCAGCGATGAGAGCAAGAGCGCGCATTGGTCGCACAATCATTCTTATTATCGGAACAGTACTTTCGCTTTCCTATGTAATGCCGTTCTTCTTGGTCTTGGTCAATTCATTCAAGCCAAAGCCAGAAATCGTTGAAAACCCGCTAGCCCTTCCAGTTGTCTTCACTTGGGACAACTTCGGTCAAGCGATAACCAAGATGAATTACTTCCTTTCACTAACCAACTCGCTGATTGTCACAATCTTCAGTGTTGGTGGTTTGATTTTGCTTTCATCGATGCTGGCTTACTACCTAGCTCGTCACAAAACCAAGTTGACTAAGGCAATCTTTATGATTCTGGTGTCATCGATGATTGTTCCGTTCCAGGCTTTGATGATTCCGTTCATCGGTCTTTGGGGACAATTCGTTTCTCTCAACAACATCGTTGCTTTGATCATTTTTTATCAGGGCTTCGGAGTTGCACTATCGACCTTTATGTACCACGGCTTTATCTCAAACATTCCAATGGAGTTGGATGAAGCAGCGGCTATCGATGGTGCAAGCGACTTGACTATTTTCTGGCGAATCATCTTCCCGATGTTGAAGCCAATCACCGCGACCGTAGCGATTATCAATGCCCTATGGATTTGGAACGACTTCCTATTGCCTCGTTTGGTGCTAACCAACGATGCGCAAACACTTCCACTTTCAACATACGGCTTCTACGGACAGTACACAGCTGAGTATGGTCAGGCAATGGCCGGATTGTTGCTTGCAGTAATTCCAATTGTTGCTTTCTTCTTGATTCTTCAGAAGCAGTTCATCAGTGGTATTTCCTCTGGTGCAGTTAAGTAATACTTAGCGCAGCAGAGAAATGGGATTACGTCTTCCGGATCGCTGGATCTGGGATAGCTGGTACTTCAAAGAAGGTGACACCTATCACGCGTTTTACCTGTGTGCTTCGCGTGGATTAGTTGATGGAAATCGTCGTCACCGCAACCCGAGCATTGGGCACGCAATCTCAAAAGACCTCAAAAGTTGGACTGTGGTTGCCGATGCCCTCACTCCTTCTGATGATTCAGCCTTCGATTCTTGGACCACCTGGACCGGAAGCGTAATTAAGGCCGATAACGGCAAGTTCCACATGTTTTACACCGGTACCGCTCGTGAAGATGGCGGTCTCACCCAACGCATCGGCTTAGCCACATCTGATGATCTGATTACTTGGACGAAGCACTCTAAGGAAGCTTTGGTTGAGGCCGATGGCACCTGGTATGAAAAGTTCAATCTGGAAAACTGGCCAGATGAGGCTTGGCGGGATCCTTGGGTGTTTCGTTTTCCGGGTGAAGACACCTGGCACATGTTGATCACGGCCCGCAGCAAAGACGGAAACCCGAAAACTCGCGGAGTGCTAGGCCATGCCACTTCAGAGAACCTGATCGACTGGAAGGTTCAACATCCGCTTTCCAAGCCAGACCAGGGTTATGGCCAGCAAGAGGTGTTCCAGTTTGAGATTGTTGACGGAGTGCCAATTCTGCTGTTCTGCGTGGGTTGGCGTGAGTTGAGCGAGGAGAATCTTGCCCGTTTTGGCAAAGTCGACGCCTCCTACTCGCTCGTGGTTGATGAAAAGCTCGAAAACGTTGATTTCAGCAATGCCCGACCTTTCCCTGGGCTCGAGGCTTATGCCTCCCGCCTGATTTGCGGCCCAGACGGCAAATGGTTCCTAATGGGTTTCATCAACGAGGTTGACGGCAAATTTGTCGGGGAACTCTGCGATGCCATCCCTGTGACCGCCGATCCAATTCTTGGGTTAATTCCCCGCTAAATTGCACGGCACAGCCTCGGATTTGACCTTCGGTTAACCACGTATATCCGGCTAAAACCCTTTTAGATAAAGGGATAATTGGAGAGTTAACTCTTAGGCCATGGTGGGGTACTAAAAGCAGTGAAACGCTTTATTTCGCGTCCGTCGCGCTTTGTCGCGGCCATTGCGTCAGCCCTAACCCTCATAGCTTCGATCACACTCACACCACTTCCTGCCCAGGCAACCGAAGTCGTCAGTAGCAGCGGAAGTTGTGTTGCCAACGTAGATAACACCTCTGGTGTGACCGTCTATGACGATGGCACCTACTGTTACGTAGCTTTCAAAACAACAGGAATTACTTACACCTGGACGCGTCCCGGCGGGGTCACAAGTTTTGATTTTGTAATCGTTGCCGGTGGTGGTGGTGGAGCAACTCGTCACGCCGGTGGTGGTGGTGCCGGTGGAATGATTCAAGAGTCTGCAGTTTCTGTAACCGCAGCAACCATGTCAATTGTTGTTGGTGCCGGTGGTGCAGGTGCAACCGCACGAAGCGATGGAAACCCTGGTGCGGGTTCAAATGGAAACAACTCGACGTTAACTGCAACCGGCTTAACAACACGAACTGCAATCGGTGGTGGTGCCGGTCAAGGAAGTGCTGTTGGAAGTAACGGTGGATCCGGTGGTGGAAATGGTTGCTGTGTAGGTGCTGCATCAGTTTCTAGCGGAACAACCGGACAAGGAAACTCGGGTAGCGCAGGCGCATACTCAGCAAGTTATTGGCTTGGTGGTGGCGGTGGTGGTGCTGGCGCAGCAGCTACCGCCGCAAATGGTGCAGGACTAAAAGCCGGTATTGGTGGCGCAGGCGCATCAGTATCTTGGATTAATTCAACTGTTCAATCCGCACTGAGCGTTGGTGTTTACACATCGGGTGCAACTTACTTTGCCGGTGGTGGTGGAGGAGGTACTGCCGGAACCGGAACCAGCGGTGGTGAAGGTGGAATCGGTGGTGGTGGAGCAGGTGCGACACTTGCGGCAACGCCGGGAGCAGGCGCTGCTAACACCGGTGGTGGAGGTGGTGCCTCCGGTATCGAAACAAATAACAGCACTCAAGCAGGTGGTGCCGGTGGTTCAGGTGTTGCGGTATTCCGATATGCCAAGCAAACTCCGGTGCTTAGTTGGAACGCTAGCGACATCAACTCTTATGAAAGAGCAGTTAGCACAACTGCGATTAACGATTTGTCTCCATCTGGAGTAAACGATGGATCTCTCTACAGCGGAACGAATGCCGTTGCGCCAACTTTTACAAATTCAACCGGTGCCTGGACCTTCAGTGGTGGCGCGCTAACAACTGGTCCATATGCGAAAGTTACCACCGGGATTTCGACAACCCCATTTGCCGACAACGGAATCACGGTAGATTTCGAGGCAGATTTTGGCTCAGCTGCGGATAACTGGGAACGTATAGTCGACTTTTCGCCTTCAGGTGCGCAGAACAACAATTTCCTGATTGCCCGATCAAGCACATCTAATGATTTAGCTCTCCAGATTTACAACGGTTCAAACGTCGCCGGTACTTGCACATATACCGGCGCCATCCCAACCGGCATTGGAATGCATCGGTGGACAATCAGTCTCGATGGAACCAACTGTCGAATGTACAAAGACGGTGTACTTGGTCTAACCCAAGCTTTCACTTTCAAACCAACTACCGGCGTGACTTGGTCAGATAACTGGATTGGTAAGAGTAACTGGTCCTCGGACGCATCTTTCGAAGGCTCAATTCGATCTCTACGCATCTTCACCGGAGGTTTGTCCGCATCAGAAATTCCTGCACCTGTAACAAAGACAGTTACTTTCAATGCCTATGACGGAAACACCCAAAATGGTGGTGGCGTCACCAACAACATGAACTCACCACTACTGACTACCGGAACAGTGCGACTACCAACCCCAATCACACGTGCCGGTTACACATTTGTTGGTTGGTTTGATGCCACTACTTTTTCAAACAAAGTTGGTGATGCCGGAGGCACCTACACACCAACAGGAACCATAACCCTCTACGGCGGTTGGCGTACGTCTATCGACAGCACCGCATTGAGTAGCTTGGTCTTTAACTTCGATGCCACTCATATAGACAGTTTGCCTGTAGCCGCAACTACTTCGGCAAGTATTTATCCTGCGTCCAGTAGGCGAGTCACTTCGAGCGTAAGCGGAATTACCAGAGATACTGCGAATTCGCCTGGCGCTGCCGTCTTTCCAAACGGAACAGGTGCGAACTATCTGAATTATGGCTACAACAATGAGACAAATATCTCTGGTGCCCTGACTTTTGAAACCTGGATCAAATGTTCTGCGTATAACAGCGGAGCTGCCTGGAACGTAATTGCGAGTAAATGGTTTAACACAGCAGGAGCCACCGGAATCCAAGATTGGCATTTTGGAATTTACAATGACAAATTGCAAGTAAATACGAGTACTGGTTCAAACAACAACGTATCGGCCGGTTCGAAAACTTGGTCAAGTGGTGACTGTGGAAAATGGTATCTAGTCGGATTTACCCTAGACGCCTCAGGCAACTTGCAGATTTACATCAATGGACGGCCGGACGGTTCATTGCAGACGGGCAAGTCACACGCGACCAATTCGTCTTCAGAATTTTGGATCGGTGATGCCAGGGCAAACAGTTCTCGCTTCCAGGGTTACATAAGCCGAGTTCGTCTTTATAACGCAGCGCTCACCGGAACCCAAATGCTCAATAACTTTGGTGGTGAAGCGACCACCTATGGCATGGGTCCATACACGCTCACATATAAAGCTGGACCAAACGGATCTGGCGCTGATGTGGTCGAAACCTACAATGCGGGTACGTCTGTAACCCTAAAAAATAACAATGCGCCATTTACTCGTGCCGGCTACTACATCTCGGGCTGGACGACCAGTTCAACGTCGGGTGCTGCTCAGACGAATGCTTTGGCTTCGAGTTATTCAATAGATGCCAACACAATTTTGTATCCGGTGTGGACGGCAACCACCTACACGATCACTTATAACTACAACGGCGCTACCGGAGGCAACTCACCAGCTAGTGCGACCTACGCGGCGGGTGGAACTGCCATAACATTGCCCACTCCAACCAAAACCAGTTATACATTCGGTGGCTGGTGGAGTACATCGACTTTCAATACTGGAACCCAGGTAACAGGAACTCAGACCCCGTCCTCTGACTTAACGCTCTATGCCAAGTGGACTCTAGTCCAATACACATTAACCTTTAAAGCCAATAACGGAACTGCCGCCGCCGATGTTACCCAGGTTGTTAATGCTGATGTTCCAATTGCACTAACTGCGAACACATTTACCAAAGCGCACTCTCAGTTTGGCCGCTGGAGCGATCTCTCTACGGGCATGAGTCTGAACATGTGGACAGATGGTCAAACCATCACACCAACAAGCAACATGACCTTCTATGCAATTTGGAATGATGATGCGCACATTATTTTCAACAGTGAAGGTGGATCTGCCGTCGCTGACGCTTACACCGTAGGTCTGCCACTTGCAGGAGCTACTCCACTTGCAAAGCCTGCGGATCCGACTAAGTCTGGAAAGATTTTTGGTGGTTGGTCTGTCCAGGAATCTGCTAGCAACGGTGTTGCCGCAGGCGTTGTTACCTGGCCTCGCGATTATGAAATGAACGCGACTGAAACACTTTATGCAATTTGGCTAGATGCATGTGCGCCAACTAAAACTACTTTCGTGGGTACAGGCACAACGGATAATACGTCGGCCACATATGGAACCAACGGAGTCAAGTACGTTCAGTATCGGTTGAACACAGTGGGTCAATGTGCACTTCAGGTGCCAAGTGAAGTCACTGCATTCGACGTGCTTATGGTCGGTGGTGGTGGTGCCGGAAGTTACTGGAACCGCAGCGGTGGTGGTGGTGCCGGAGCGCTCCTTCACACTTCATCTGCTTACGCTGTGTCCGCTGGCAATTACGTACCGGTCACTGTTGGTGCCGGTGGTGCGTTTGTTTACAGCGGCACTGATGGAAGTCGCGGAGCTAACGGTTCGCCTTCATCGTTTGCCAACATCCTTGCATCTGGTGGTGGTGCCGGTGCCGGTGGTATCGGAACAATCCAGCAGGCGCAGCCCGGTGGTGGCGGTGGTGGAGGTGCTTGTGCCACGGGATACACTTCCAGCGGTGCGGGCGGTGCCCCTACCTATAGCGGGTGGTCAAGCTATGCAGGTGCCGGTGGAAACGCAACTGGAACATGCACTACTGCTGGTGGTGCCGGTGGTGGTGGTGCCGGTGGAAACGCAACTAATGGAGTTGCAACCGGTGGTGCCTCACTCACTCGATTTGGCGTTGAGCTAGCCGGTGGTGGAGCTGGATGGTGGCCGAATGCAACTGCACAAGGTGGTGGCAACGTTGGTGGGGACTGGACCAACAGTTGTTTAGCTTCGCCTGCTGGTGGAAATGATGGAGTTGCCAACACTGGTTCTGGTGGTGGATCTTGTGGTTCTGGAGCCGCGGGAACAGTAATTGTGAGATTCGTCGCACCTACTTACACAGTTACTTACAACTACAACAACGCAACTGGTGGTAACTCAACTGCGTCAGCAGATTCGATTGCAACCGCACTAACTTTGCCAACTCCAACCAAGACTGGATATACATTTGCGGGTTGGTACGCCGAAGCAGGACTTACAACTTTGGTTGGCAACGCAGGCGCTAGTTACACGCCAACATCCGATACCACTCTCTATGCAAAGTGGAACGGTGGCACATACACACTCACTTATAACTACAACGGAGCCACAGGCGGCAACTCGACGGTATCTTCGAGCTTCACAACTGGTGGCACTGCGATTACTTTGCCAACACCAACTAAAACGAATTACACATTTGGTGGTTGGTATGCAGAAGCAGGATTCACGACGCTTATTTCTGGAGCGCAATCGCCAACCGCTGATGCCACTCTTTATGCAAAGTGGAACGGTGTTACTTACACACTGACTTATAACTACAACGGAGCCACTGGCGGCAACTCAACTACATCTAGCGCTTATGTAACCGGCGGTTCGGCGATCACTTTGCCTGCGCCTACTCGAACCGGCTATTCATTCGGTGGTTGGTACGCCGAAGTTGGTCTAACTACCTTGGTTTCTGGTGCCCAGACGCCCACCGCGGATGCAACACTTTACGCAAAGTGGAACGCAAACACTTACACACTTACGTATACCTATAACGGCGCAACTGGCGGAAATGGCACGGCTTCTTCTAGTTACACCACCGGCGGTGCTGCAATCACTCTTCCAACTCCTACCCGCACGGGTTACACATTCGGTGGATGGTATGCCGAAGTCGGCTTAGCAACTTTGGTTTCGGGTGCACAGACACCTTCGGCAAGCGCGACACTTTATGCAAAGTGGGATGCCGCATCGTTCACTTTGACTTACACCTATAACGGTGCAACTGGTGGAAACGGTACGACATCAGCAAGTTACACAACCGGTGGAAGCGGAATCACTTTGCCAGCACCGACCAAAACTGGCTACTCATTTGGGGGCTGGTATGCAGAGCCTGGTTTCACTACTTTGATCTCTGGCACTCAAACTCCAATTGCCGATGCCACTCTTTACGCAAAGTGGAATACCAGCACCTACACACTTACTTATACATACAATGGCGCCACCGGTGGAAACTCGACTGTCTCGAGCAGTTACACCACTGGCGGTGCTGCAATCACTTTGCCAACACCAACTCGCACGGGTTACACATTCGGTGGTTGGTATGCCGAAGTCGGTTTAGCAACTTTGGTTTCTGGATCGCAGACGCCATCCGCGAGTGCAACGCTTTACGCAAAGTGGGATGCAAATAATTACACAATCACTTTTAACTACAACGGTGCTACTGGCGGCAACAGCACCACATCAAGTGTTTACACCACTGGAGGTAGTGGCGTAACACTACCGACACCAACGAAAACGAATTACACATTCTCCGGTTGGTTCTCGGACGCGGGATTGACCACCCAGGTGACTGGCACCCAGACACCTTCGGCAGATGCAACTCTGTACGCAAAGTGGACCGGAATAACTTACACACTTACTTACAACTACAACGGCGCAACGGGTGGAAACTCAACTGTTTCATCAGCGTACCTAACCGGTGGCTCAGCAATCACATTGCCAAACCCAACTAAGAGCGGTTTCACTTTCGCTGGCTGGTACTCCGACGTTGGTCTTACCAACCAGGTGATTGGCGCGCAGACTCCAACTGCCGACGCAACGCTTTATGCGAAGTGGTCAACTACCGTTTACGCAATCAACTTCTCGCAAAACTATGGAATGCAGGCTAACAGCACCACCAACGTTGCTGTGGGCAGCGCAACCACATTGCCTACACCTACTCGTTCAAACTTTGTTTTTGATGGCTGGTGGTCGGCTTCTACTGGCGGCAGCAAGATCGGTGATGCAGGTGCCACATACACACCTTCGCAAGCGACTACTCTTTACGCTCGCTGGATTCAGTCATCTTTGTACGGCGTAGTAAATAACTTGAACCGTATTTCAACAATCACTGCTTCTGATTTAGTGACCTCGAGTTACAGTGGAAGCACAGGCGGCAGCGGAGTATCGGTGACTCTGCCTAACGCATCACTTCCTGCAGGCACTGTGGTTGCACTCGATCTAATCACCGACACCACTTACGCGCAGTCTCTGCTCACCGGAACCAATAACTACATACTTTCAATTGCGGTTAGCTGGTTGGCTCCTGATGAAACCGTGCCAAACACCAACAGCGGCAAATCGATTTCGATGACAATCACCAACTCAAGTATTCGCGCCGGTGCTTTGGTTTACAGCGTGCAAAACGGAGTTGCAACATTACTTGGCACTGCAACTCAAAACGGAACCATCACCGTGCAATTGACGAGCGACCCAAGCGTTTATGTGGTGGCAACAGTTCCATCAGTGCCAAATGCAATTGCAAGCACCAACTCTGGAACCACAGCCGTGGTCACCTGGACTGCGCCAACCACAGATGGTGGATCTGCAATCACCGGATATACAGTCACACTAAGCAGTGGAGCTACCTGTACTACTCAGCTATTGACCTGCACCTTTAGCAACCTAACTGCCGGAACTTCTTACACGGCAACAGTTATTGCTACTAACGCAGTTGGAAACAGCGTCACGGGATCAACAACTTTCAGCTTGGCAGCGCAGCAGTCTGGCGGAAGTACTCCGGTTACTCCAACGCCACCGATTGTGATTCCACCTGTTCCACCAGTGCCTCCGGTACCGCCAGTTCCGGTAACCACAGTCGTCGTCAAAGTACCGATGGTTCGAGTAGTTGAAAAAGTTTTGGCACACAACGTACCTGTGCTCACCGGTACTCCGCTGATCTCACCAATCCTGTTTGGTGCCAACTCAGCCAAGCTCGATGCCGGAGATGTGAAGCAGATTATCAAGGCAGCATCTCTGCTCAAGGACAAATCGGGATGGCTATTCGTCACCGGTTTTGTGAAGTACGAAGGCAAGGGCACTGCAATTGAAAAGAAGATTGCCAACGCACGTGCAACTGTTGTGGCTAGGCAGCTCGCCAAGCTTGGTCTCAGGGTAAAGATCGGTTACCTGGGTTATGGACCGCAAAACAAGAAGTCGCCAAAGCCAACCGACCGCAAGGTTGAACTACGTTGGTTGCCTGAGCCAACCAAGAGCTCCTAGCTCTTCGGCACTCCAAGCACTCCGCGCACTTCTTCAAACATTGAATAGAAGTCAGCCAGGGCAATTCCGCTGCCATTAGCAAATGCGGTTGCGAATGTTTGCCCCTTGCCTAGGTTTGAGTAAATAGCCAGAAGTTTTTCGATTCCAATCTTGGAAACCAGGAATTCGGTGGCGATTTCTCCGATGCCGTAGGGGTCGATTTTTCCGTCGTTAGCTTTCACTTCAACGAGTGGAAGACTCTTCATGTTTCCCTGACCACCGCGGAAGCGATCGAGTGCCCACTGCCTACCTTCGGTGGCATAGCTGTTGATTCCGAGTTTGTTTGTTGCCTGCAATCCGATAAACATCGCGGGGCCTTCCCAGAACCAGTTTGGAATTTCTTCACCTAGAGGTCCGGGATTGCGAGTGGCCAACATTTCTTGGATCGCGTGGAAAAATTCGTGACCAGCGGTTTGTGCTGTGCCAGCGCGATCGTTAGTCATCAGGTTGCTATTCTTGATTGTGGTGTAGTTCCAGGTATTAGTTTTTGAACCACCAAATGCCGGTGATCCCGCCTTGAAACCGCCGACACGATCTTGGATTTCGTTGTCGGTAAAACCTTCTGCTTTGTAGATAGTTTGCAAACCCGTCTCATCGATTGCAATTACATCGACGAATGGGCGACTGAGTGCAGGATAAGCAAAAGTTTGTGCAATCAAGTTTGAGCCGTCGGTAACCCAAGAGATAAGTGTTTGATCCACACCGGTTTGAGCAACAACCTTAACCGTGACATTTGGATTTCGTTTGGTAGCTGTATAGGCGGTAAAAGCTGCTGTCGCTGCGCTAGCAACTGCAGTTGCATCAGTTGGTTTCGTCCAGCTGTATTTGTCCCAGAGGGTCGCGAACACAGGAGCAGGTGCAGATGCTTTGGTCCAGATGAGTTTGGTGCCTGACTTTTTGCAGACGTATTTCACTTTGCTGATGGTTGTGCTGGTGTTGACCTTGGCACAGGTGCCGCCAGGCTTGGCAGGTGCCGCAATGGCTGGCGTAACTGCGATAGTTGATGTCAAAGCAACCATGGAAAGAATCGCAAAAAGTTTCCTCATGACTGAATTATGCCAGTGCAAATTGTCGTTACCTGTTCGTTATAAAACAACAGGTAGGTAACCCGCCTAGTGTGGGTGGTATCGCAGAAACCGATAGTGGACTATTCAGTAACCCGAGGTAAATTCAAGGTACGAACTAACAATGTCGTTGTTTGACGAGCACCTCAGGGACTCCCAAAGAGCGACAACTAAACAAGGAGAACAAATGGGTGCTCGCACTTTCAAGAAGGTTCTAGTAGGCGTGGCAGCTGCCGGTCTTCTACTTTCTACATCTGTACCTGCTCAGGCAGCAGACAACCCAACCGTTGCATTCTCACCAATGAGCAACCAGATTCCTGCTCTTATCGGAATGTTCCACGGTTTCCAGGGATTCGGTGCATCACAGGGTCTGAATGTAATCCAGGCTCCTGACGCAAACTTCGACCCTGTTACTCAGAAGAAGAACCTAGAGGCTCTAATCAAGAATGGTCAGATCAAGGGCTGGTGGTCACTTGCTGCAGGTGCTCCAACCGTTCTTCGTTCAACTCTTCTACTAGCTCAGCAGCGCACTGTTGTTGCAGTTGTAAACGGTGTTCCATCTGACTATGGCTTCAACGGTCTTCAGCGCGGTATTACTTTCTCTGCGATCGACTACGCAACCCTTGGTGGCAAGCTCGGCGAGAACCTAGGAAAGTGTCTAGTAGCTAAGAAGCAGGCAACTGGCGAATTGATCATGGGCGCAAACCCAGCTGGTGCAATCGGTAAGAAGGAGCAGGAGGACGCATTTATGGCGGGCCTAAAGAAGTTTGCTCCTAAGGTCAAGATTGTTCAGACCCTTGCAATCGCAGGAGACACTGCAAAGTGGCAGTCATCTGTTCGCACTGCGATTCAGGCTCACCCTAAGGCTGTTGCATTCAACGGCTGGACCGATGAGGCAACTCTTGGTGGTCTAAACGCATTCAAGGCTGCAGGCAAGACCAAGAACCTATGTCTAGTCGGCGGTGGCGGTAACGATGAGGTACTAGCAGCACAGAAGGCAGGCACTGTTTACGCAGTTGCAAAGCTTGACTTCGAAGGCGACCTAGTGCAGACCGTGCTAACTCTTAAGGCAATGATTGCTAACCCAAACGCTTTGGGTAAGCAGCTTGCAGTTCCAGTTAAGATTTACACCAACTAAGTAATTCAAAAATTGTTTCCCCCCGACAATTGTCGGGGGGAAACAATTTTCAATATCAAACAATAGAAATACGGCGATGAAAAAATTCGACACCCTCTCAATCCTGGTCTTCATAAGAGGCTGGGGTATCACCACGCTTTTAGTAGTGCTCTGGATCTTCTTCTCTATTTGGGCAGCACCAATCTTTGGCACCCTGGAGAACTTCAGCTTGATGCTTGGTGCATCTTCAATCAGCGCAATCTTTGCAGCCGCAGTAGCCATGGGTGTCTACTCGGGTGCTCTTGATCTTTCTGTTCCAGGTACGGCAGCATTTTCTGCAATTGTTATGGCGCAGATGATTGGCGCTGGAATCAACCAGGGAATTGCAATCGTCGTAGCACTTCTCATTGGTGCCGCAATCGGTGTATTGAACGGTTTGATTGTGCAAACCGGTTTGAATGCTCTTGCCGTGACAATCGGAACGCTTTCAATAACAAGTGGTCTGGCAGCAATCGTCACAGATGGTCTGCCACTTTTCGAGAAGATGGACCAGCTAGCTTGGTTGGGAACCAGCATTTATTTCGGCATTCCGTCCACCTTCTACGTTGTGGCAATAATTTTTGTTTTTGGAACTATCTTCCTAACCAAAACACGCGGCGGCATTCGCTTCATGGCTGCCGGTGGAAACCCAGAGGCACTGCGACGTGCCGGTGTTAACTCAAATGTTTATCGCCTACTCGGCTTTACTCTTTCTGGTTTGCTTGCTGCGGTTGGTGGAGTCGTGACTTCTGCTTACACCTCGCAGTCAACTCCTGCAGCACCAACATCTGTGCTATTTGATGGTCTTACTGCGGTAGCACTTTCAGGCTTGGCACTTTCAGGTGGACGCGGAAGCTTCCCGAAGGTATGGATTGGTTCGATGGTTATTGCCGCGATTGGATCCGGCTTGTTGATTAAAGGCATTCAGTCGTTCTGGACAACATCTATTACCGGTGCACTGTTGATTGGTGCGCTTGCACTTGAGCACGCTATCGGCAAGGCAGTTGCTAAGCAGGCGGTAAGCAGATCAAATGTTTCAGCGCATAAAGAAGTGAAGAAAGCAGAGGCAAAGTAATCATGAGCAATAACGAAGTAGCTCTAGATCTGCAGGGCATCGACCTTCACTACGGATACGTAAAGGCTCTCGATGGCGTGAACTTCAAGGTTCGTCAGGGTGAGGCAGTGGCACTGCTCGGCGACAACGGTGCCGGTAAGTCAACACTTTTGAAGTTGATGTCTGGTGTGCACAAGCAAACTCACGGCACCATCCGCGTGCACGGCAACGAAGTGCACTTCAACTCGCCAAAGGATTCCGCTAAAGCCGGTATCGAGATGGTTTATCAGGACTTGGCTCTTGTAGACGCGCTTGACAGCGCAACTAACCTGCTTCTGGGCCGCGAGATTCTGCGCAAGGGACCTCTGGGTTGGCTTGGGTTTATCGACAAGAAGCGCATGCTCGAGGAGGCAAACTCTGAGACTGAGCGTCTTGGAGTGAAGATTGCCAACATGACTCGCCCGGTGGAGATGCTGTCCGGAGGACAGCGCCAGGGCGTTGCTCTGGCACGTGCGGCTGTTCGTGTGACCAACAAGCCAAAGGGTATCTTGCTGCTAGACGAGCCGACGGCGGCTCTGGGTTATGAGCAGAAGGTCATGGTGGAGTCACTCATCAAGCGCCTGGCCGATCACGGCATTGCGGTTGTGGTGGTTACGCATGATCTTCCGTTGGCGTTCGCTGCAACCTCTCGCATGGTTGTGCTTAATCGCGGACGCAAGGTTTGTGACATCGAAACCAAGAAGACCACCTACGAAGAAATCGTTGGCTGGATCACCGGAGCTCGTGAGCCGCAGAAGAACATGGACTAATAGTCGCTATTACTTTTAGTTATCAAACCCGTCTTACGAGGCGGGTTTGTTCTTTGTAGGCTGGCCCTAACTTCAACGAAGAGGTAGGCATGTTAGAACGCGAATATATTCAGTCGACTGGATTCCAAAATGTGGTCAAAGATGGTGTCGTCACTGGTTTTCAATTCAAGTTGCGCCTACCTTCTTATCGCGGCATGTGGGCTAGCTTGATTGAGGGTTGTGCGGTAAAAATCGATGGCATCGTTGACGTACCTCACGATGTTCCGCTTTGGACATTGCAGGGTCGCACTTGCACTGTGCAAGAGCTCGACGCCAGCACCGATTTGCGTTGGCAACTTGAAGAGCCTGCCGTTATAACAGTGCCATTGGCAGGTGGATTGAAGCCAGGTATTTACGATTTGCAAATCGAGTTTCGCTATCGAATGAGTTACATACCGATAGAACATCAGCCATCAATTCACAAAGCTTCACGCAAGGTAGTGATCGTCAAATGAGTTTTAAATACGGAGTATCTCTATTTAGTTTCACCAACGACTATGACGTAGTGCTGGGACTTGAAGATGCAATGAACATCATTCACGATCTCGGTGCCACGGGTATTGAGATTTTAGGTGAAGGCCACATTCCGAACTATCCGAACCCGAGTGCGGCTTGGGTAGACAATATCTTTTAGGGTTCAAGTACGCACGCCCGAAGATCGGTGTTGTTTCAAGCGAGCTTGATCCAGACCCAATCTGGGATGAAGCAATCGAGCGTAGCCTCGACCTAGCCGCCGAGTTAGATGTGATTATTTGCCCAGAGATTCACGCGCCTACGCCAATCAAGCACCCGGTAGTCGATGGCTACATCGACTTCATCCAGCGCACCGGCACCAAGCACTTCGGATTGCTAATCGACACAGGTATTTTCCAAGACCGACCAATTCCGTTGAAGCCCGGTCAAGATCCGAAGACTCGACCTGCATTCTTAGATGGATTGAAAGTAAATCCTCGTGACTTGCTGGACATCAAAGACTACGTGGTTTTTGTTCAAGCAAAATTCAACAACATCAATGATGATTTTGAAGACGACAACATTCCATGGCAACCTGTGCTTCAGGCCTTCAAGGATTGCGGATATGAAGGCTACTTATCGAGCGAGTATGAAGGCGATCGCCTACCATGGCGAGGTGTTGATCAAATTCGTCGACAGCACGCGCTAATGCGCAAGATTGAAGCTTCGCTCAACTAAGTCTTTATGGTTAAGCGTTGCTTCCATGGCAGCAACTTGCGATAGTGAATACCATTCGTGTCCGCCCCACTCACTAGTGAGGTAACCTTCATAGTTTTTCAGCTTAAGGTATTCAATCAATTTCTGAGTTGAAGTCATGTCTTCATCGAGCTCCCAAAACTTCAGATGCACACTCTCGATATAAGGCAAATAGGTATCAAAGTCAGCTGGCTTTGCATGGCCAACCCGAGAAAGCAAGGTTGGCAAAAACGCCTTGAATCTGGGTGAAAAAGATTCCACCTGAGGCATTAACCAACTGCGGAACTCCGAGAGGGAACTGGACTTCCACTTTTCAGCAAGTGCAGAGATGTCTGTTACACCGGTAGCTTGTAGGCTCTGCAACAAACCGTGGGGAAGTTCTGTCATAAAAAGACTGCTGTCGAACATCAGGCGCACATAGGGAGAATCCACGTCCTGGACTAACTTCAAACATTCGAGAGCTGTTGGGCTTTCGGCTGACATTACACCGTGCAGCTCAAACAATATCCGGACATGGTATTTCTCGGCCACAGGAACTAGTTCCTCGAGTTCGTTTCTCGAAAGACCGCCGACCATCATTCGGAGCCCAAAGGCACCAAGTTCTCCGGCTAGGGCCAGTTGATGCTTTACCGATGCAACTACCGAGGCGGACTCGACCAAACGGTCACTGGAAATGGCTCGGTCGGCAGCGCCGCCGACCAGGCTGATTCTGGCATCGTGGCGGCTAAGGAGGGCCTTGAGGTCTGCAACTTCAGACGAGTCTGGGCTTGGGTAGTTGCGAAAGTGCATCGGGCCGTCGATCTCGATGTTCTTGGTCACGCCGGCTTTCAGCACTTCCTCGATGAGGCCGAGGGGAGTTTTGCGGGCTTCTAGAAGCTCATTTGTGAAAGAGAACATCGTCACTGCCCAGTAGTCGCTGAACTTATAGTTCGACATGGCAACTCCTAACTAGGCTGACTCCATGACCATGGTTGATCATGTCCTTAGGGAAGACTCCCTCATCGCTGAGGGTAATGCGATGCTACTTGAAGTTGGCTTGCCATGGTTCCGTTCAGTGCCAATCTCATGCGTAAATGGCCTAATAGTAACTATTGGAGAACATTGCTTCGACAGTAGCGAATTACAAATGAACATTGACGGTAAGTTCCTGCCAATTTCAGACTTACCTAAGTCGGATTTGGGTGAATGGTTTTTACAAGATAGAAAACAAATACGAATCCCAACTCAAATTGCATCAGGTGAATTACAAAAAGTTCGCGTGGAATTCGAGATGGTAATTCCAAATATTTTTCCAACCCCGGATAAGCCGGCCCACCTGCCGATGGTGAGCCAAGCAGAGTTACAAGTTAGATAAATCGAAAGGAAAACAATGGCGTTTCAAGTAGGAGATCACACCGACGGCTTCGAACTACCGGTGGCTTCGGGCGGTCACAAGAAATTCGATCCAAAGGGTCACACTGCAACGGTTCTAATTTGGACTTGCAACCACTGCCCATACGCATTGGCCTGGCACGATCGTATTCAGGCGGTAATTCGTGACTATGCAGATAAAGATGTTGTGGTTTATCAAATCAATGCAAATGACGCCGAGAAGTATCCGGATGACTCTTTCGAAAAAGATATCGAGCGCTGGAACAATGGCGATTTCGCTGGCGAATACTTCCACGATGAAGAGCAGACTCTTTCAAAGCACTGGGGTGCCAAAGTTACTCCTGACGTTTTCGTGATGAACAAGGATGGTGTGCTTTCATACCGAGGTGCACCAGATGCAGATCACGATGACCCATCACAGAATGCTTCTTACCTGCGTGATGCACTAGACGACCTGATTGCTGGAGTGCCGGTGCGCACACCTGAAACAAAGGTTCGCGGTTGCTCGGTGAAGTGGATTATCAACGACCAGCCAAATCCATACATCTAATGACCAAAGTCGAATTAATTCTCTGGTCGGGCTGCCCTTCTACCGAAGACGCTCGAGAGTTATTGCAGAAGGCACTGGCGGAGCTCGGGCTATCGAGCCTGCCGGTGACCGAGCGATACATAGAGGATTACGAGGTTGCCCAGACTGAGAAGTTTGTCGGCTCGCCAACCATTAGGGTCAACGGCGAAGAGGTAATTCCGGGCGGAGAGACCTACGGGCTTACTTGCCGGGTTTATCAGAAGACCGATGGGCGCTTCTCGCCACTACCCGAGTACTCGGCTTTGCTTGATGGAATACGCGCTCTTAGTGCTTAGCTAGCCAAAGCACGAAGGCGTCTACCCAAGAGCGTGGCAGCGCGTAGAAGACAAACTTGAGTGCACGCACGTCCCACGAGGCCGGATAAATCGGACGTGGGTGTTTTGACAGCGCGGCCTTCTCCATTGCGCGAAGCACTTTGGCTGGGCCAGGTGACATGCGATACATTCCGCCGAGGTATTTATCAAATCCGCGGATTACCTGTTCGTAATCTTTGATGCCGCGATACTCGTTTAGGTGATCGAAGGCCACTTTGCCAAAACCGGTCTTAACTGTGCCTGGTTCGATTACCGAAACCTTGATTCCGAGCGGCTTTACTTCCTGGCGTAATGCATTTGCCATTGCTTCTACCGCGTGCTTGGTGGCGGCGTACCAACCTAAGCCCACGAGCGAAACGTGAGCAACCACAGATGCAGTCACGATGATTCGCCCACTGCGCTGTTTGCGCAGCTGTGGAAGTGCAGCTCGAATTGTGCGATCAACGCCGAACACATTTACCTCAAACATTTGTCGCACGGCTTCGTGACTCAAATCTTCGATTCCGGCGAAGCCACCGTAACCGGCATTAGCCACCACTAGGTCAATACGATTTTCGTTCTTGATGACTTTGTTGATTCCGTGTTGATTCCGTTTTTTACTTGGCTGTCGCTAGTGACATCCATAACCAATGTTTTGATGCCTAGTGCATCTAAGTTCTTGAGCGCGGTTTTGTTTTTGTCAGCGCCGTAAACGATCCAACCCTTGGCATGCAGTGACTTACTTAGTTCGAATCCGAATCCGGAGGCAGCTCCGGTAATCACTGCAACTTGATTCATTTGACGCTGATCTCCTCAATAGAAATTCGTTCTGCTTGGAAACTGTTTACTTTTGCTTTTGACGGATATCCAACTGCGATACCGTAAATCATCTTGTAGTCCTTCGGGATATCAAATTCTTTGCGAATCGCGCGAGGCCATGGAGTGAGCGAACCTAGAGCGCAGGTACCCAGGCCATTGGCCTTGGCGCTGAGCATTAGGTTTTGCACAAATAAGCCAGTGTCGTTTGCGGCATAAACTCCGAGGCTCTTGTGAATGAAAACGAAGATGACGGTAGGGGCGCCAAAGAACTTGTAGTTATTGGCCCACTGCTCATCACGGGCTTGAGCATCGCCGCGGGGCACGCCAAGCAGGGTGTATAGCTCGCGGCCAACCTTCTGGCTGCGTGGAACCAGGGTGCGGTCGTAGGTGCTGGAGAACCAGTAATCCATGAATGGAATTGCGTATCGAGCGGTGAAGATCAGCTTGATCTTGGCTAGCATGCCACCGCGGCGAGCCTCGGCCAGAGCCGCCCAGCGCCTGAGCAGGTCGGCCGAGATGCGGTCGCGCTTGTCGCCGCTGGCCACGGCAAAGAGGAATGGTCTGGTGTTTGACCAGCTCGAAGCCGACATGCCATCGGTGAGCAGTTGGTCGATGAGCTTAGGGTCTACCGGTTTGGGCAGAAAGTCACGGGTGCTTCGGCGAGAGGCCGCGAACTTGCTGAACTCTTTCGCCGTGATTGGCATCCTTGCCCCTATAACTCCCAGTGGTTTTTATTAAGAGTACTTGGGTCTTTGGCTAGATAGCGCACGAATAGGTTTTCCGGGTCGCGTTGCGCGATGATCTGCTGCAGGCGGGCGAAGTTTTCGTCTTCCATGAACTTGAGCTGACGATTGCCAAAGTCGCTGTCGCCCAGGTAGGTGCCCTTGGTTACCGGCTGGGCATGCACCATGGCGTCGTCGAGCCACTTTCGGTTGCGAGGGTCGTGGTTTTCGTTTTCCGAAAGCAAGTAGGTGGCTACGTATGCAGGCGACTGCATCGATAGAGCCATGTCTGGAAGTTGACGCACCGGACCCATTGAGAACCAAATAGTAAAACCTTCAGGTTCTGGAAGATCCACGAACAACGGCTTGATGCGCTGAATAATTTCTTCGGTGTCGCCATCTACCCAAATGTTGTCGACAAAGTAACGCCAACCTTCGGGGTTGGCACGAATCTGATCTTCGCGCTGTTCGGCGAGTGTAGAAGTCTTTGCAAACTTGCTGACGATTGCTTTGTCGAGAATTGGGTTGGTCAAGAACAACTTCGAAGCTTCTTCCGATGCTTCTTGACTGTCGGTAAGTGCAACACCTGAAACCACAAGCACGCGCTTCGCTTCTTGTCCAGCTGGAGCAGGTGGAGTCATGCTGACGATTACTATCTCAACGTCTTTAGATACATCGTTGTGAATCGAATACATCCAACGCATGATTTCTTCAAAGTATTCGAGATCAAAAAGTTGAACAGTGTGACCTACGTGCTTGAAGCGTGGGCGAGTTTGCAAATAAAAGTGAGTCACGATGCCGGGGAACGATGGTCCGGCTCCTCGTGCTGCGTAGTAGAGGTCTTGGTTTTGCGTTGCATCGGCGCGCACAATTTCACCTTCGGCGGTGAGTACATCAACTGCCACAACGCTCTCTGCTGCCCAGCCCCAACCGCGGGCACACCAGCCCTGACCACCCTGCAGTAGGAATCCGCCGATGCCCACCGGAGGACAGTGACCGCCGTTGAAGAAGCGTCCGCGTTCGGCGAGCCACGGGTCGAGAACCATGCCGCCCTGTACGGCCGGACGAGCCTTGGCAATGCCGGTGGCTTCGTCGTAACTGACATCTTGAAGTTTGCTGAGGTCAATTAGCAGGCTACCCTCGCGCACGCTCCAGGCCGCCCAGGAGTGCCCGCCGGAACGAATGGCTATTTGCCAGTCCTTCTCTTTGGCGAGCTTGACCGCCTGAATTAGGTCTCGATCAGACTCGGCATAGAGCACTGCATCCGGGCGACGATCCGGTCTGCGACCATTGAAGATTCTGCCCATGGCCGCTTCTTCGAAACCGGCATCGGTTGGTAGGTAAAACTTTCCGTCGAAGTTGGTCATCCGAGAACTGTTCCTCCCCCATCAACCACAAGGTTGATGCCTGTAATCCAACTAGCTTCATCGCTAGCTAAAAATAGTGCTGCGTTGACGATGTCTTCGGGTTGCCCTACTCGTCCAAGTGGAATGCGTGCGATGTTGTCTTTGAATGGCTTGGGCCCAGATTCAACTAACCATGCTGTCGATGGAGTCACAGTGAAACCGGGGGAAACGCAAACCGCACGAATGCCATACTTGCCACCTTCGGCTGCAAGTTGCTGAGTGAGATTGATCACACCGGCCTTTGCAGTGCCGTGTGCGTTTTGCGCCATGAACTCAACGCCGCGGGTGCCGGCAATTGAACCGATGTTTACGATTGTTCCGCCGTTTTTCATGAAGTGCGGCCAGATTGCTTTGCAAGCGTAGAAAACCAAATTGAGTTCGTTGTTCATAACAAAATCCCAATCTTCGATACTGAGATTTTGTACCTCACCGAATTTTGGAGTGGATGCGTTGTTATACAAAACATCGCAACCGCCGTAAACCTCGAGTGCTTGCTCAATCCATTTCTTGGTTGCTTCGGCATCCGAAAGATTTACCGGCGCAATGTTAGTAATTTCGCCACCGGCTTTGCGCACGATGTCGACAGTTTCGTTTGCCGGTTCTTCGAACAGATCGCAGCCGACAACTTTGGCGCCTTCGCGTGCAAAAGTAATTGCGGCCTGTCGACCCATGCCACCACCAATGCCGGTAATGAAGACAATCTTTCCTGCTAAGCGCTGCATCGTTGCACCTTCCGTTACTTAGAAACTAATCAAACTTCTGTTGCCCGGCTAATCGAAAACTGCCATAACAACTATCAGAGCACTTCGACGAGTGACTTCTTGCTGCGAATCCAGAAGGTTAAGCTCACGAGAGATGCCAGGAGCACAATCAATGCCAGTGGCCAAAACTCGTGTGGTCCGGCGAGGCCAACTGCAGTAGCCATGACGCTCGCGATTAGAAACTGGATTGAGCCCTGCACGGCCAGCGCAGTGCCGCCATACTGGCGCACCTGGGTAAGGGCCAGGGCAGTAGCCGGGCCAAACATGAAGCCCATCGCCGATACCAAAAGGAATAGCGCCGGCAGGATGTTCCAAGCCGACGGACTCTGGGTAATCCAGGTGGTTACGAGCACTCCGGCGGCAACCAGCTGCAGCGTAACGCCCCAGCCAATTACACGTCTAGGCGAAACCCGCTTTGCCACAGCGCCCGCGATCGCGCCAGCGATCATCAGGCCAACGCCGTTGAGCCCGAACACCACCGTGTAGGCGAACGGGGTGAAACCCAGGATGCCTTGAACGATGAACGGTGAAGAAGAGATGTAGGCAAACAGCATGCTTGCCGTGGCCCACAAGATAAGTGCATTTTGCAAGAACAATCGATTGCGCAAAATACTCACCGCTGCCATAGCCATCGACTTTGGATTCGCCGACTGTCGTTTTTCTTTAGGCAGAGTTTCTGGCACATTTACAAATGCAAATGAGGCGAGTAGCAAAGACAAAATTCCTAGCGCGAAAAAGATCCAACGCCAACCGGCGAGAGTAAGTGCAAACGCTCCACCGATTGGCCCAGCGATTGGTCCGATACCGGCAAATAAACCCATCAAACTAAATGCGCGTGATGCGCTAAGTCCGGTAGCGAGGTCGGAGATAAGAGCGCGCCCAACCACCATTCCGGTAGATGAACTGAACCCGATGAGTGCGCATGCAATCAGCAAAGTGATTAGCGATGTTGCTGCGCCGGCAATGAAGCAGGCGAGACCCATGATTGTGCAACCGAGAATAATAAGTAAACGGCGACCACGTGCATCGGAAAAACTCCCCATGAGTAACTGACCAAATGCCATACCAATCATGAATGCACTTAGTGTGCTCTGCACTCCAGCCGCACTTGTGCCGAGTTCTTTGGCAATGATTGGGAGCGCAGGCAAATACGCATCGCTACCAAATGGCCCGAGGATTGCAATTAATCCCAGAGTTGCAATTAGGCCGGTGGTGAGAGTTGGTGTTTTACTTCGCAGCATTACGCAACGAATCTGAAATGAACTTCACATTTCCTCCTGAGGTATAAGCGCCATCTACCGGAATCTCAGCGCCGGAGACATATGAAGATGCATCCGAAATCAAAAAGCCAACTACTGCAGCAACTTCTTCGGGCTGACCAACTCGATCCATCGGGGTCAGCGCGAGTTGCGCATCGATGAACGCGGGCGGAGCAGATGCCGTCATCGCGGTTTCGATGTAACCCGGGTGCACGATGTTTACGCGAATGCCCCGTGGTCCGAGTTCCATGGCTGCCACGTGAGTGAGCCCGCGAAGACCCCACTTGGAAGCCGTATAGCTGACCGTGTAGTGAGCGGTTAGTCCGGCCGCAGAGCCAATGTTGACAATGCTGGCACCCTTGTCCATAAACGGGCTGCAGGTCTGAATGCCCATCATTGGGCCGGTCAGATTGATGCCCATCACACGATTCCAGTCTTCGACCTTCATCTCGCCCAGCCGCGCGCGGAAAGGTATACCGGCGTTATTCACCAGGCCGTGAATGCGTAACTTCTTGGCGGAAATCCATTCACCCAGAGAAGCCCAATCGGCTTCGCTACCGGCGTCGACCTTTACGTAGTGAAAGTGCTGTGGAAATTTTGCGGCAAGATCATTGAAAACTTCAGGCAACGTTTCGTGAATATCGGTAGCAATTACCGTGGCGCCACCTTTGAGAAACAATTCTGTTTCGGCAAGACCCTGGCCACCGGCTGCACCGGTGAGAACAATATTTTTTCCGCTAAATTCCATTAGCCAACCGTCCCCTTGCGATCGATGATTTCAATTAAGTTTCCCTCTGGATCGGCAACGTATGACATTGTGACTCCAGGTTCGGGTGCTTCCTGCACCGGCATGATTTGCACGGCGCCGTGAGCCAAAAGTTTTTCGTTCATCGCTGCGACATCGTCGACCCGATAGCAGATGTGACCAAAACCCTGATTGAGCGCACCCTCTGCAACATTGTTGGCCTTGAAGTTTCTTGAAGAACCTTGTTTCTCTAGTAGTTCGATGGCAAAGCCATCATCACCAACTAAGAAAATTCCGCGCAAACCAATCGGAGCAACTTCGAACGGACGTGCAGTTTTGAATCCAAAAACTTTTGTGTACCACTCGACTTGTGCGTCGAGGTCTGCAACGTTCAGTCCAACGTGATCAATGTTCATCGTGCGGACCTGCCGTCATAATCTGGGCATCGGGAATTATTGCTTTGAGTTCGTCGGTGAATTTTCCGTCGACCAAGATGAAGGCCATACGCGCCACCTTGTCGCTGCGATTTGCCCAGGCGTGATTCGTACCGCGTTGCACCACCACATCACCAGACTTCAGCAGCACTTCGCTGTCGTCGAGCACCAGGTAAATCTCACCCTCGAGCACTATGCCGTAGTCGATTGATTCGGTGCGGTGAATCGGAGACTGATTGCCGAGTTCGTTGATGTGTCCGGGGAAGAACTCGTTGATACGAATCTTGGTGCCGTTTGGTTCGGCCGGCACCTTGAGTGATCGCTCGGTTACTTCGCCGGTTTCCTTACTGCTCACCGGAGCCGGCATTTCATCGGTGGCCCAGATCTCGTAGAAACCAACCCCATCCTGCGGCATGAACTTGTGCACCGGCACAATGCCGTCAGACAGCACCACCGATACGCCGTTTTCGTCGTGGCCGGTAACTACTCGGCGCGGAACGTTTTTGATTGGTTCAGACATAGTCTCACGCTAGGCGAGCTAGCTGTGCCGGAAAACCCAGCAGTCGAAATGACAGCTATCGGGCTCAGATGGTCTGGCTGGTGAGTACCTCACGAAGCCAGCGATGCGCCGGGTCGTTGTCGTGCGACTGGTGCCACCAGAGATTCTGGTGCAGTTCGAGTGGCCCGAATGGCGCCTCAACCTCAATCACGGTTGTTCCCTCGGTGAGTGTCTTAGCCATGCGGCTCGGTGCGATACCAACCAAGTCGGTACCGCTGATAACCGAGGCGAGTGGCATGTAGCTGTTGAGTCGAATGGCAGGAACGCGGCGGAATCCCATTTCACCAAGTTTGCGATCTGCCGGAAGCATGTGACCCTGACCGAGCTTCACCACTGCCTGCGGAAGAGAAATGAATGCCTCCCAAGAAAGCTTGCCTTTGACCAATGCCTTGTTGTTTTTGTCGATTACACAAACGTAGTGGTCGGTGTAGAGCGGGTGGCTTTCGCCTTGAATTCCAATGCCGGCCACCGCAACTACAAAGTCGTTTACCAGCATCTCGCGCTCCGATTCGGTGGGCTGTGCCGGAATCGGGTAGTACTCCACCGACATACCTGGGGCATCCAGCATCGCCTTGGTAATTAATGGCTTTAGCTGCAACTGCGCGGCGTCGGAAGCCATGATTTTGAATGTGCGCGTTGTAGTCGCCGGACTAAATTCTTCGTGGCTCATCAGTGCGTTTTCAATGAGCGGGATAGCCACTTCTAGCTGCGGCAGAATCAGTCGAGCCAGGGGAGTCAGTTCGTAATCGCGACCCACTCGAACCAAGAGTTCATCGCCAAACTGAGCGCGCAATCTCGAAAGCGCAGTACTCATCGAAGATTGCCCCATGTCGACACGGGCTCCCGCGCGGGTAACGTTGGCTTCCTCGAGCAGAGCGCGCAGGGCGATCAGCAGGTTGAGATCCTTATTCTCAAAACTCATGATTCACCCGTCTCGCAATCTTTACTAATAGTAAGTATGCCTTTTCAATTGTTGCCTCCGATACCGTCAGCGATAATCTGAAGCCATGAGAATTCACTTGGCAGCAGATTATCTGGGCTACGACCTAGCCCGCCAGCTTGAGACTTGGCTAAAGGCAAACCACGAGGTCATCTGGCACGCCGGCGACGAACTCGACGAAGGTGACGACTACCCGCTATTCGCAGTGCGAGTTGGTCAATCGGTAATCGCCGACGAAGACAGAGGGCTCGATACCTTTGGCATTCTGGTGGGCGGCACCGGTAACGGCGAGATCATCGCCCTAAATAAGGTCAAGGGAGTCCGAGCCGCGCTCGCGGTTTCAACCGACCTGGTTGCATCTGCGCGTCAGGAACAGAACGCTAATGCCCTGGTAATTGGTGCAAATCAAACCGACCTAGAGCAGGCGAAAAAGCTAATCCAGGCCGCACTCGAAAACGAATACGTTGGCGCCATCGACAGTTCTCGTCGAATCATCAACGTGGGCGAGTACGAAAACCTCGGCACTATCGAAGGCTGGCTAATCGAGGGCTAGCCGTATTGGCAACGGCGATTTAAGCCATTACGTCATCGACTAGTAGTCAAAATGTCTCCCGTGCTTGACTTGAAACAGTAAGCCATCGGAAGGAATTAATCATGGCATTTGTTTGTTCGGCCACCTGGGTTGCCAAAGAGGGCAGCGCACATCTAGTGGCAGAAGCACTGCAGCACCTCTCACCAGCATCTCGCACCGAAGAGGGCAACATCTACTATCAGGCTTACCAAGATCCTGCAGAGCCAAACACCTTTCGCATCTTTGAGGTATACCGTGACGAAGCTGCATTCAAGCAGCACGCAGAGTATGACCACTTCAAAGAGTGGGCGCTAGGTCAGGCAATTCCTGCACTAGAAGTTCGCCAGCGCGACTTCTACGAAACTCTAGATTTCTAGTAAATAGCACTACAAAGGAGTAGTCATGAAAATCGGTCGCGTACTTCTAAACGGATTTGTTCAGACAGTCGTCATTAGTCACGGTCAGGCGCTCGATGTGCCAGACGGACTAGGTGTGATGCAGATTCTGAACATGCCGCGTAAGGATCGTGACTTCATCGAAGGCCAAGCTGGTCGACGAATGAAGATGCCGCTTCACATGGCAAATTTCGTTGCACCGATTGAACCTCATGCACTGCGAGACTTCGTAACTTTCGAGGGTCACATTGCCGGAATGAAGAAGAGCGAAGGCGGCACCGGAAAAGTGCCAGACGCTTGGTACGAAATGCCGGTGTTCGTTTTTCAAAACCCGTGGACCATCACCGCGCCGAATGCAGACATCCCAATGCCACCAAACTGCGAACGACTTGATTACGAACTAGAAGTCGCAGCCGTCATTTTGAAGAAGGCCAAGGATGTTTCTGAGGCTGAGGCGCGCGACTACATCGCAGGTTACACAATCTGGAACGACTGGTCGGCTCGCGACGTGCAGAAGCGAGAGATGGCAGTTGGTCTAGGCCCATCAAAGGGTAAGGACTTCGCTAACACCCTCGGCCCGTGGATTGCCACCACCGACGAATTCAAGCCAGAGAAGTACGTCGACGGTCGCTTGTCACTCGACATGAAGGTCACCGTGAATGGTGAGCTCTACGGCCACGACAACTCGAAGATGATGTCCTGGAGTTTTGAGCAGATGCTAGTGCACGCATCACGTGCATCTGTGGTTGGCCCGGGCGACGTGCTTGGCTCGGGCACCGCCTCAAATGGCGGATCTTTGGCTGAGCAGTGGAGCCGCAATGGCGGCCCAACTCCGCCGCCACTCAAAGTGGGCGATGTGGTCGAGATGGAAATCGAAGGCCTTGGTAGCATCAAAAACAAGATCGTGGCTTCGGACTCCCCGAACCACCAGGTTCCAAGAGCCGTTCGCACCTATTCAGAGGATCAACTTTGAGCAAGCAAGTAGTAACCGTCAATCCAGCTACCGATGAGGTAATTGAATCTTTCGATGCGATGGATTGGGATGAAGTCTCATCACTCATGTCTGCTGCAGTTGATGCGCAAGCAGCATGGCGCAACTCGCCATTGCAGGAACGTGCTGACAAACTTCGCAAGCTTGGACAAATTCTGCGCGATGAAGTTGAAGTGCATGCAACCTTGATTTCACGCGAGATGGGTAAACCAATCACAGAGGCACGCGGTGAAGTTTTGAAGTGCGCTCTCGCCTGCGATTACTACGCCGACAACCTGATCGAGTTTCTTGCGCCAAAGCAAGTAAAGACTGAAGCGAAAAACTCTTACGTTTCTTACGAAGCGCTCGGTGTTGTTTTTGCAGTTATGCCTTGGAACTTTCCTTACTGGCAGGTAATTCGTTTTGCCGCTCCAACACTTGCTGCTGGTAACGGTGGAATCTTAAAGCACGCATCGAACGTAACCGGATCTGCAATCGCAATTCAGCACGCAATCGAAAAAGCAGGATTCCCTAAGCACCTATTCACTTCTCTTGTGGTTGCCGATCACTCAATGGTTAGCAAGATTGTTGAAGACCCTCGTATCGCTGCAGTGACCCTTACGGGTTCAGAAAAAGCCGGTGCCTCTGTTGCCGAAGCGGCCGGTCGCGCACTGAAGAAGACCGTGCTAGAACTCGGCGGCTCAGACCCATTCGTAATTTTGAAAGACGCCGACAGTGCAGCGATTGCGCCGTTCGCGGTTAAGGCTCGATTCATCAACACCGGTCAGAGCTGCCTCTGCGCCAAGCGATTCATCGTGGCCGACAACCTGATTGACGATTTCGAGGGACGCATCAAGACTCTGGTAGAGGCGCTAAAGATTGGCGATCCACTAGACCCGAGCACGCAGCTTGGACCATTGGCCAAAAAGGCTTTCGTAGACGACATCGACAAGCAGGTGCAGGATTCCATCGCCATGGGTGCTCGCCTGGTAACCGGTGGTCACCGAATCGACGGCCCAGGTAACTTCTACGCTCCGACCATCTTGGCCGACGTCACCCCAGACATGCCGGTCTTCAACCAGGAGACCTTTGGACCGGTGCTAGCCCTGGTTGGCGCTAACAGTTCAGAGCAAGCCATCAAGTTAGCCAACACCACCCAGTACGGACTAGCGGCTAGCATCTGGACCAAGGACCCGAGCATCGGTGTGAAGCTCGGTGCCGGCATCTCTTCTGGTGCACTATTTGTGAACGGTGTGGTCGCCTCAGATCCACGACTTCCCTTCGGAGGCGTAAAGCTGAGTGGTTACGGCCGAGAATTGTCGATCGAAGGACTGCACGAGTTTATGAACGTACGTGCGGTATGGATCGGCGAAATGCCGACCTTATAGTTAACGCATGACTGATTTACGAAAAATCGACGTAAATCTTATTGTCGTACTCGATGCAATTCTCAATGAGATGAACCTGACTCGTGCAGGTGATGCAATCGGAATGTCGCAGCCTGCAGTTTCTGGAGCGCTTGCTCGCTTGCGCACACAGTTTGATGATCCATTGCTTGTGCGCAATGGAAAAATATTTGAACCAACTCCACGCGCGCTCGAATTGCGGCCGATTGTTGCGCAGGCAATGGTTGAGATTAAGCGCATCTACGACATCCTGCCAACTTTCGATGCATCAACCAGCACTAGAACTTTTTACGTGGCGGCATCAGACTACGCACTGGCTCAACTAACCAGTCCGCTAATTCGACTCATCAAGGCAGAAGCTCCCGGTGTGAGCGTTTCGTTTGAAACCATGCCAGCGCAGGGAGAAATTTCTGCGATTGATTTGCTCCGCAGGGACATAATCATTGCTGCTACCGGAATTGGCATCGCCGGAAAACACCAATCTCTTTTCAGCGACAACTTTGTTTGCATCGTGGATAAAAACAATCCACGACTACGCGATGGCAAATTAGAGATCAGCGACCTTGGCGAACTCAGGTACGTGAGAGTCCTGTTTGGTGAGGGAGTGAACACTCCTGCCGACATCGCTCTCTCACAGTTTGGTGTGGTGCCAAAGAATGGCATCGTTGTCGATGGTTTCTTACCGGTACCGTTTGCCGTGGCCAACTCGACTATGTACGGCTTCGTGCCAGAGCGCGTGGCCCACCAGTATGCCGAGCGCCTTGGCCTGGTGGTTGCCGAGACCCCAATCAAGACCCCGGTGCTGATTGAATCGGTGCACTGGCACCCGTCTAAGAATGCCGACCCATCGCTCAAGTGGCTGATGACAATGCTGCGCAAGGCTGCCGAAGAAATCGAATTCGGTAAGGCTGAATGAGGCTAGTTGGTTCTTCGAACCTGCCGCTAGAGCAGCTTGCGGGTTCGTCAAAGGTTGTAATTCTGGGCCCCGGTTTCGGTACGACCGCCGAGATGTGGGATGTTGCTCAAAAGCACTTCAACCCTGAGATGTATTACTTGCGGTTTGATCTGCCAGGGCACGGGCTTTCACCCGCGGTAGCCGAATCTTTCACGGTTGAAGATCTGGCCGATGCCGTTATTGCCCTTGCCGATTCGCTCGAGATCAACAGTTTTTGCTATGCGGGTGTTTCACTCGGGGGAGCCATAGGCCTTACCCTTGCGCTCAAGTACCCGAGCCGCGTCAAAGTGGTGCTATCAATTTGTTCCGCGTCAAAATTTGGTGAGCCGCAGTCGTGGCTTGAACGAGCTCAATCGGTGCGCGAAAACGGCACCGCTCAGTTTGCTGAAGTCACCAAGAGCAGATGGTTCTCGGAGAGATTCCAACAGCGCAAACCCGAATTGGTAGAACAGACTTTGCAGATGTTGCGCGAAGTAGACCGCGAAAGTTATGCGCTTGGCTGCGAGGCGCTTGCAAAATATGACATCACCAACGAATTACAAAAAATCGATGTGCCGGTGATGGTGGTGGCCGGTGAATTAGATCCGGTTGTGCCTTACGCAACAGCGCTATCGTACTCTCAGCAATTGGGAGACGGCTCAATAATCGAAGTGCTTGGTGTTGCACATCAAGCGGTTTTAGAAGCGCCTGAAGTGCTAGCCAAGCACATCAATTATTCAGTTAGACAAAATAAGTAATTATTTTTGTTCGCCGAAGGTCTCTTGAATCCAGTCGGCAATGTAACCAGCAACGTAAGTCATGTTGTCGATGCTGATGTGTTCGGTGCCGCCCTCAGGCTCATCAAAGATTCGAAGCTTTAGCTTTGACGAGTTAACAGCCTGCTCTGCGGTCTGCAGCGCGTACTTCACGTTGATCTGACGGTCGTTGGCTCCGTGAGTAATCAATAGTGGGCAAGTAATTTTTTCGGCAACTCCATTTAGGTGCATATTCTTGGTGACCTCGATGAAGTCTTCCATGTTGTCTACACCCCAAACCCAGAACACGTGCTTCCAGTAGTGCGGTACCGGGTTCTCGCCTTCGCGATTACGTCGACCTTCCTGAACTTCAGCCCAGTTGTGGTTTGCGCCCCAGGCAACTGCGAGGCTGATGCGCTTTTCGAATGCGGCTGCGCGAGGTGCGTAGTAACCACCGAGCGACCAACCGACAAGACCGATCTTCTTCTCGTCGAATTCACCGAGTGATTCGATGAAGTCCACGCAGGCAGCAGCCCATGCTTCGGTGTCGTAGCGAGCGGTGAGACCACGAAGACGCAGTGCTTCACCTGAACCCGGTGTGTCTACCATCAAAGTTGAGATGCCACGCTTGGCGAGCATCTGTGGGAAACCCGAGTAGTACATCATCTCTTTAGTTGAGTCGAGACCGTTCCACTGAATCACGATTGGAGTCGGCTTGCCGTCGTGACTTTCGGCGCGGTAAAGGTAACCGGGTAGGTGCTTACCCTCGTAAGGAATCTCAACTTTCACCATTGGCACGTTGGCTAGTGCAACGTGCTCAAACAAAATGTCGATTGACTTCTGGTAAGCCGCGTTGCGGCCCTCCCACTGAGGCGACTGCAAACGCTCAGCCTGTGAAGTGTAAAGCGATGCTCGGTAGTACTTTTCGCCAGCACCGATTCTGCGGCCAGCCTTCTCGTCTTCCTGAGCTGCTGCGTACACGCGGTTAGCTACTGCCTCCCATGAGTCATAAAGCAACTCGGTGCCGAAGTCGTCGCCGCGCTGCGCAGCTTCGAGTACCGGCTTGCAAGCGCGGTCAACTTCGTCGATGAAACCACCATTGTTTAGCTTGGTCGGAAAGTACATGAACATAAGCGTTGATTCCTAAAGTAGTGAGTTCGTGGATTAAGCAGGCTGAGCCATTGCCGCCATGGTGCTACCCATGATGTGACCAGGGTCGTCTGGCAAGCTCGGGTCGATTTCCTTGGCAGCTAGCTTCAAGGTGTTCTCTACCACGATCTTGATGCGAGGCTTGCGGCGCTCCTGGTACGCAACCAATAGGTCTTCCATGTTGCCCTCGCGTGTGATGTAGTCGGCCAAAAGAATTGCGTCTTCTGAACACTGAGCTCCACCCTGCGCGATTAGCGGAGGACAAGCGTGCACTGCATCGCCGGTAACGATTACGCGGCCCTTGTGCCATGGCTCGTCTTCAACAAACAACCATTCGATCTCCTGGAAGTTCATGTAGTCGTCGTCTTTGAGGTTGTTGCGAATGTAGTCAAAGTTGCCGTGGTAGCTAGAAAGTAGTCGACGCATTTCGTCTGCATCGCTGAGTCCGTTGTCTGGACGCTCAGGCTTGGTTAACACGAATGCGTAGCAGAGTGTGTCAGAGATAGGTGTATAACCTGCCTTATACTCTTCGCCTCCGTAAGCAACCGCAGAGCAGCTCATCTCTGGTGTGCGTTCGGTAACGACTCTCCAAATACCAAGGCCAGAAGACTTCTTGTCTTCCTTGATGCCGAGAAGTTTGCGAGTGTTCGACTTAATGCCGTCGCATCCGACGATTAGGTCAAACTCTTCTTTGTTTCCGTTCTTGAATTCTGCAGTCACAGAGTTCTCGTGGTTTTCGAATCCAACTAGTTCGGTGTCGAGGCGCACTTCAACTCCGAGATCGTGAATCATGTCAACGAGAACGGTCTGTACATCTGAACGAAGTGCACCCATGGTGCCAGGAAGTTCTGGTCCACCTGATTTACCGGCCGGCATCTGCGCGATTAGTGCACCAGAAGCGTGGAACATCTGAAGATCGTCGAAACCCCAACCCTTTTCGAGCATCTTGTCTAGCGCGCCGATGATGTTAAAACTCTTGAGTGCGTTGCCCTGCAGGGTGATTCCGTGACCAACGCCGTACCAAACTGGTGAACGCTCGGCCAAAACAACTTTTACGCCCTTCTGAGCGAGAGCGATAGCTAGGACGGTTCCGGTGATTCCGCCACCAACAACGAGAACGTTTTTTACTGTCATCTTTGACTCCATTCGAAAGCCCCGCATTGGGCTAATGCCAAGTTATTCGAAATAGGCGTTTTGGGCTACTAACTAGCCCAATGCTTACCATTTGCTAAAGCGAATAATCCTGGGCGAGTAGAAACTCGCGCAGCCAAACGTGACCGGGGTCGTAGTTGTGTGACTCGTGCCACCAGAGCAC
>JBEGPH010000010.1:0-15379 GCA_041181555.1 Actinomycetota bacterium
TGAAATCAACATGGTGGGCAACCAACTCAACATGACGTAGAAGTTCATCGACTGGATGCCAAAGAATCCCAAACTAGCCCAAGCGATAAGCGACCCATAGACAGCCTTGGTGTCGGCCTTAGCCGCATGACTCGGAATTGGCACGTGAGGTTCTGCTTCTCGGATTCGCGGATACCAAAAGAGCACAGCCAATAACGCCGGCACCGCTGTGACTAGCAGCGAGAATTGCCAGCCGCCGAATTGATCGCTCAGAGGCACTGAAATCGCTGCTGCAATGCTGGCTGTTACTGCCAACATCGTCGTGTAAGCGCTAGTTAGCAATACGGTTTGTTTTGGAAAATCCACCCGCAGGAAAGTAGGCAACAACACATTGGTAACTGCAATCGCCAAACCAATTGCAAGCGTGCCGGTTAGTAGCAGCGGATACCCAAACCAGCTACGCAGAGCGATCGCCGCAAACATCAAAATCAGCATGAATAAGATTGCGTGATTCAACCCATATCGACGAAGTAGCCAAGGAGCAAGGAAAGCACCAGCACCGAAAGTGAACACCGGCGCTGAAGCCAACAAGCCAACTTCGGCGGGATTCAAATTTAGCTTCGATAAGATTTCGTGTAGCAACGGTCCAATTTGCGCAATTGGTGGTCGCAAAATTAGCGTGATGAAAAATAAGGCGATGAGAGTAAAAACTACGGTCTTTTTAGTCATGCCATTCCCTTCTTAGAAATAAGCAGTACCAGTTGTTCCAAAACATAAACCGGATCTCGATGCGAGCCCTTTGCTGCAGCATCAGCCTCTACGAGCGCATTCACCATTCTGGCCATACCCTCATCTGTCCAGCCATTTAGGTTTCGGCGAATCTGCTCGATAACCCATGGACTAACGCCTAAATCACCGGGAGTGACCGAACGATTACCAAATGCCTTGGCCATGCGTCTCATCGTGGTACTCAAGCCGGCAACGATTTGTACCGGATCTGCTCCAGATGTCAGGAGGTGTCGAAGCAGTGCGAGTGCCTTTGCCGATTGACCGGCTAGGGCAGCATCGCCAACTTTGAAAACCGAGGTTTCTACTCGCCCACCGTAATAGCTATCGACTAATTCTTCGTTAATCACCGAAGCAGAATCTTGCATCAACTGCTGGCAGGCGGCGGCTAATTCCGAAAGATCTTTAGCAAATGCCTCTTGCAGTGCTCTAACAGCTCCTGGAGTAATCTGTCTCCCCTCGCTGGCGAATTCTGCCGAAATGAATGCAGCCCTATCTGCTTCCTTTTCAATCTTGACGCACTGAACCTCGGTTACATTTTGATCAGTCCTCAATGCCTCGAGTAGCTTCTTGCCACGAACCGATGAACCGCTGTGGGTAAGTATCAAAGTGGTTTCCGGACTTATTGCCTGCAGGTAGTCGACACCGTCGCCGATCAACTCATCAGAGCACCGCTCTACTCCTTTGATGATTACCAGTCGTGGCGAAGAAAATAGCGAGGGGCCACTCAAATCTTGTAGCTGGCCGCCCTGGTAATCCGCGGCATCAACCTCGGTAACCTCGAGATCAGCATCTTGAAGTCGCAATTGTTCTCTAATTGAGCGAACCACTCTGGAGACAATGTAATCCTCCGGGCCAAAGGCTAAGACAATAGGGGCTGGCGCCACCTTGCGCCAATCAGCAATCCTTGCCTTACTCACCCGTAAAGCCTAACTTGAGCCCGAGTAACTCACTTCGAACTCCCCGTTTTGCCTGCGCAGGGCGATTGAACCAAGCAGATCCGTTCTGAGAGTGGTTGCACCTGCCCGATTTAGGGTATTCAACGTACGTTTCGTGGGATGCCCGTACCCGTTGTTAGCACCAACAGAAATCAGTGCCAATTTTGGATGCAGCCACTCTATAAACTCCGGATATTGATCAGCTGAGCCATGATGCGAAACCTTCATGACTAATGGCAATTTAGGGTCAGTCCACCACACCCCAAGCGATGCGGCTAATCGCTGCTGTCCTTTCTCGCCGAGATCTGCAAGCGTAATCAGTTGAAAATTGTTGAATCTCCAGAGCATAGTGATGCTGCCATCATTTGAATCCTCGGCCTCCGAGGCTGTTCGCGAAGGTGACAGCACTTTCCACTTGGCACCTGCTAGATCGCCTGATAAGCCCTGCTCTGATTTGATGATGGGAATTTTGTGCGTGGTTAGCAGAAACCTGGAGAAATCGGCACCCGGTCTGTCGTCTACAAAACTGGTGAGCATTGCCTCACCTATTGATCGGTTTCTTATCGCACCGGCAAGTCCGTTGACGTGGTCAGCATCGAAATGGGTTAGGACTAATAAATCAATGTGAAGTATCCCCAATTTGCTAAGGCAGTTATCAATTTTCTTTTCGTCACGACCGACATCAATGACAGCGATTGCACCCTGATCTCGAACCACAGTTGCATCGCCCTGCCCTACATCACAGCTTGCTACCTGCCAATCTCGCATCGGCCAAATTGAAACGCGCACGACCTGACTCCAAATCACACCGGCACTGCAGGCAAATATGCAAGCAGCCAAAAGCCATGCCAGGTTTTGAGTCAAAAGTCTGCCTGAATTAATCGCGACCACAATTGCAACCACAACAGTCACGGCGAGCGTTATTCCAAATCCGTCGATCAGCCACGGCAGTTTGGCAAATGGTAAGCCAGCTAAGACTTTTGCCGTCACAGTGATCGGCCAAGCAAAAACTGAGGAAAGCCAAAACAGCCCGCTAGCTAGTGGTTGGCACCAGGCCAGCAAGGTGGCGATGAGACCCAGTACTGTGACCGGCGCAACCAGCGGCTCACAAATCAAATTAGCCAGAAGAGAATAGGTAGGCACTCCACCTTGCAGTCCAAGTAATACCGGAAAGCAGAAAAGTTGAGCAGCTGCCGAAACCGCAAGACCCATGGCAATCCAGTTCGGAAACCTGTTGGATAAGTGTGCAAAGAGCTTTGGGGCGAGTATCAAAATTCCAGCCGTGGCTAAAACAGAAAGAGCGAATCCATAGTTCACAGCTAACTCGGGAGCTAGGCAAAGTAAAACAAGAACACTCAAAGCAAGCGCCGAAATTGCATTAACCCGGCGACCAAGACTCATCGCCAGCATCACGGCAGCAGCCATTAGCGCGGCACGTAGGACACTCGGCTGAGGTCCAACTAAAAGTACATAAGCGACTAACGCCGAGAGTGAAGTAACGATCCTCGTCTTGCTGCCGAAGCTATGCAGAGTGAAATAAATAGCAGCGACAACAATTGCGCAATTGGCTCCTGATACCGCCATTAGGTGAGTTAACGATGTGGTCTGCATCGCAGTTCTAAGCTGATTTGATACCTGACTGTCGTCGCCAATCGCCAGGCCAAGCACAATTGATGACGCATCCTGAGTAATTCCATTGAGCGCTTGAGCGGCGAGGCTCTTAAGTTGAACCAAAGGATCGAACTGCAGAGCTAAATGCAGTGGCCAACGCAAACTAACCAAAGACAAAACCGTTGTTGCACCTGAAAGTAACAAAATGGCCGGACTCCCTCGACCGCGAAATAGCCAGACCAAAGCCGCTAGTGCAAATAAGGAAACTGCGACGATCCAAACCTGTCCAGAAACGAAACCGACGCAAAACAACCACAGATAGGTAGCGGCAACAATCGAGCTCACAGGGTGGCTTTTTCCTTGATCTGCATAAAAAGCTTGTTGCCGATGCCGGTTACTCGCTTCAGATCCTCAATCTTTTTGAAGCCACCATTGGCCATTCGCCAATCGATAATTCTCGAAGCCAGCGTTGGCCCTACGCCTGGAAGTTCTTCTAGTTCGGATTGACTGCCTCGATTGAGCGAAATCGGCTTAGTCGAATTTGGCCCAACCGCAATTTGCGGAGCTTCCCCCTTGGCTAAAACTATTATTTGTTCGCCGTCGCCAATCGCCCTTGCCAAGTTGACGCTTGATTGATCTGCCCTATCGGTAAACCCGCCGGCTGCAAAGACCGCGTCAAAAACCCGGCTATCGGAAGGCAAGTCGTAGACACCGGGCTTGACCACTTCACCGACCACGTGCACGTAGTAATCAGGTAACTGTGCCGCCGGCGGCGCTAGTGATGCGGCTACGGCCGGGGCGGGCCTTGGAGAATTCAGACTGAACAAAATCGCTGCAATCGCTGCAACTCCGAGACTTACTAAGAGAATTAGCCTGCGATTGACCGACTCCCCACCTGAAATCGCTTCAGCAATTTTCTCTCGGATGAACTGCATTCAAGAAAACTAAAACCGCCGAGGCATTGGCTTCGGCGGTTTCGTAAATCTGTTTATAAATGCTTACTTGGTAGCAATGTTGACAAGTTTTGGAGCGCGAATAATGACATTCGCGATTTGCTTATCGCCAATAGCGCGTTGAACATTTTCAGAGGCAAAGGCCCTAGTGCGCAACTCTTCTTCTGAAATATCTACCGAAACATCAAATTTGTCGCGCAGCTTGCCGTCAACCTGAACTACTGCAGTGACCGAACTCTCCACTAGCAGTGATTCGTCAGCTGCCTGCAATCCGGCTAGAGCGACTCCTGGCTGGTGCCCCAGCTTTGCCCACATGTCTTCAGCTGTGTACGGCGCAAAAAGTGAAAGAGCTTTTGCAACAACTTCTGCGGCTTCACGCACCGCAGGATCGCTCGACCCAGCTTCACCATCGATTGCCTTGCGA
Source organism: Actinomycetota bacterium (assembly GCA_041181555.1). GTDB lineage: Bacteria > Actinomycetota > Actinomycetes > Actinomycetales > Microbacteriaceae > Rhodoluna. Next base: position 4,692 of record JBEGPH010000010.1, read on the forward strand.
AGTGCGTTCACCAATTCCATAATTTTGGCTACACCGACATTGAATTTAAAGCCTTCGATTGCTGGTGCGAAATCACGAAGGAAGGTGTGTGTAGCCTTTCGCATATCTGCATTTCCGCTGGCAAAGTTTGCGCCAGGCTGCGAAGTCACATCGTTTGCCGCACGCCAGGCACGAGCCAAGAATTTTGCCGAACCGGCAGGTGAAACATCCGCCCAGTCGATGTCGTCTTCAGGAGGCCCGGCAAAAGCCATGGTCAAACGAACCGCATCGACGCCGTGCTCGTCTAGCTGACTGCTAAGCGTTACTAGGTTTCCGCGTGACTTAGACATCGCGGAGCCGTTCATCAAAACCATGCCCTGGTTGAGCAAGCGAGTGAATGGCTCTTCGAAATCTACATAGCCGAGGTCGTGCAGAACCTTGGTAAAGAATCGTGCGTAAAGAAGGTGCAGGATGGCGTGAGTCACGCCTCCCACGTATTGATCCACCGGCGCCCAGTCATGAGCGGCATCCTTAGGGAACGCCACCTCGGTTGAATTAGGTGAAAGGAAGCGCAAGAAATACCAGGACGAGTCGACGAAGGTATCCATAGTGTCGGTGTCGCGCTTGGCTGGCTGACCGCACTTTGGACAAGCCACGTTTACCCAATCGCTGGCTCCACCAAGCGGCGAAGTGCCCTTTGGTTTTAGGTCGAGACCCTCGGCTGAAGGAAGCAAGACCGGGAGTTGGTCCGCTGCCACAGCAACCTCGCCACAGTTATCGCAGTGGATGATTGGAATCGGAGTACCCCAGTAACGCTGGCGCGAAATTAGCCAGTCGCGTAAGCGGAAATTCTTGGCAGCTTTGCCCTTACCTTGCCCAGCGAGAAGTTCGATTGCCTTGGCGATGGCTTCGTACTTGCTCAAGCCGTTGAGCGAACCTGAGTTAACCAGAACACCGTCGCCAACAGTCGGCACTCCGGTTTCACTTGGGTCGCCTTCGCCGGTGTCGACGACCATTCGAATTGCTAGTCCAAAAGTCTGGGCAAATTCGAAGTCACGTTGATCGTGTGCCGGCACGGCCATGATTGCTCCGGTGCCATAGTCGGCAAGAACGTAATCGGCTACCCAAATTGGAATGCGTTCGCCATTGATTGGGTTAATCGCGAAAATACCAAGTTCGACACCGGTCTTTTTGCGGTCCGTAGCCAATCGCTCGATGTCGTTTGACTTCTTTACCTGCTCAAGATAATCCTGGAACTTAATTCGAACATCTGGTGCCGCCATTGACGCCAACTCTGCAGCCAGGTCACTGTCGGCCGCGACAACCATAAAAGTTGCACCAAACAATGTATCTGGTCGAGTGGTGTAAACAGTGATTGGTTCGCTGCGACCTTCAACTTCGAATTCAACTTCTGCTCCGGTAGAGCGACCAATCCAGTTGCGCTGCATTGTCAAAACTTTTGCCGGCCAGTTGCCTTCTAGTGTGTCTAGATCGTCGAGCAAACGATCCGCGTATTCGGTGACCTTGAAGTACCACTGAGTGAGGGCCTTCTTGGTAACCACAGAATCGCAGCGCTCACAAAGCCCGGCAACCACCTGCTCATTTGCCAAAACGGTTTGGCAGCTTGGGCACCAGTTGACGTTTGAATTCTTGCGGTAAGCCAAGCCCTTGTTGTAAAACTCTAGGAATAGCCACTGGTTCCAGCGATAGTAAATCGGATCGCTAGTTACTAGTACGCGATCCCAGTCGAACGAACAGGCGTAGCGTCGCATGGAGGCCTTTTGCTGCGCGATGTTGTCGTAGGTCCAACCCTTCGGGTCGAGTCCACGCTTGATGGCGGCATTCTCCGCTGGAAGACCAAATGAGTCCCAACCGATTGGGTGCATGACATTGAAGCCCTTTTGCACCCAGTATCGAGAAATCACATCGCCAAGTGCATATGCCTCTGCGTGGCCCATGTGTAGGTCGCCAGATGGGTAAGGGAACATGTCGAGCACATACTTCTTAGGGCGTGGATCGCCATCGATCCCCGAGTTGAATGGGCGTAGCTCATCCCACACCGGCAACCAGCGGTCTTGGATGGCGAATACGTCGTACCCGTTCTCAGGCGATTCGTTTTGTAGCTCAGACATTCTTATTAGGTTACCAATTAGCCCAAGGATCTCGGGCCTGCACAGCGGCCAATAGGGCCCGCGCCTTGATTTTGGTCTCCTGCAATTCGGCTTCCGGCACTGAATCTATTGTGATGCCGCCACCAACGCCGATGGTCGCGTTCTCGCCATTGACCACCAATGTTCTGATGACCATACCGAATTCGGCTACCCCGCCGTGGGTGAGAAAGCCGAGGATTCCCGAATACACGCCGCGTTTACCGGCTTCTAACTCTCGAATAATTTCCATGGCCCGCCGCTTTGGAGCACCGGTCATCGAACCACCCGGAAAGGCAGATTTCAGCGCATCGACTGCCGTCATCCCCGGAGCAAGTTTTGCCTCGACGGTACTCACTAGCTGATGAACTGTAGCGTAACTTTCAACGTCAAAAAGCTTTGGTACCGAGACCGAATCGGCCAGAGCAACGCGACCAAAATCATTTCGCATGAGATCAACAATCATCAAGTTTTCGGCACGTTCTTTTTCGTTGCTTTGAAGTTCGGCTGCTGCCTGCTCATCGGCAGAGCGGTCTGAATGTCTCGGCCTGGTGCCTTTGATTGGCTTTGAAGAAATTCGACCGTTGGCAGTCGATTTTATGAATTGCTCAGGTGAACAACTGATTACTTGCAGCTCACCGATTCGCAAGTAGGCCGAGTACGGCGCTGGATTACTCTCACGTAACTGCAAGAAAGTTTGAAGTGCATCTCCCGAAACTTTTAGCGAGATCTGATTGGTTAGGCAAAGTTGGTAGACATCACCTGCAGCGATGTGCTTTTGCGCGGCCTTAATTAGTTCAAGATATTTTTCGTCGTCATGACGTACCGAGCCGGCTGATGAGGTTAGGGGCGAATGCTTCAACTTGTACATCGCCTGTTCTCCGCCACTAACTCCAATTCTTAGTAGTGCGGCGTGGTGCCAGTACTCAAATTTCTCAGCTGATTCAAATTCTCCGATGAAGTAAATCTGCTGCGCATCGTGGTCAAGCACCAACGCTCTATCGATGTGTAGAAATTTGCTGGTGCCTTCGTAGTCGATTAGCCCAACAAATCCGGGGCGAAAAATAAACGGAAGATCAAGCTGTTCCTGGCTGTGCAGTTCGTCGGCCAACCAGTCGAAGTCTTCTGCCTCAATTACTTTGCTGGTTGCTCCGAGCACGCTGAACCGCTCGTCCGGGTTGGTTTCTCGATCCAGCCAGAAAGCATTGGCGTCGTTGGCATGCAATCCAACAAATAGGTCAGCCGGATGCACCCAACCCTTTAGCGTGGAAACGAAGAGTGGCACGCCTATTAGATTAGACAACAGATAAGGAGGTGCCTAATGACCAATCAATTACTGCAGTTCAGCGATAACGGATTTATCGAGGTACCGCCTTCACTGGATACCAAACTAGCTATCGCCGACAGCTGGTTGGTTGAAGAAGGGCGCTGTCGAAGCCTGAATTTGCACTTTGATCGATTTCGCAATTGGACAGCCATTCAATCCCCCGAATCCGGACCGCAACTAGATGCGTTTTTCGAGGCGGTAGTAAACGAGATTCCACTTTCCGGCCGTTGGTTTCCGCGTATCGAACTGCACGGCGAACAACCTGTTGGCCATCAATTACATCTGCGGCTTCGGGAAGCGCCTGAACAACTTGGCGGAGCCATTCTTTGGACCCACACCGAACCGGACCCTCGTGAAAACGTCAGCATCAAGGGGCCAGACCTAAGTCTTGGTATGCAACTTCGTCGCCGAGCAAACATCATGGGAGCCGACGAAGCGGTAATCGTCGATCAGGCTGGCTACATTTGCGAGGGCGCTCTCTCGGCTTTGGTTTGGTGGCGCGGCGATGTGCTCTGCGCTCCGAATCACGAAACTTCTTGGCTCGACAGCATCACCCGTCGCGAAGTGTTCGCGATCGCGGAACAGATGGGTCTGCAAACTCGCACCGAAAAAGCAAAACCAGCAGATCTGGTTGAAACCGAAGTGTGGATGCTTTCTAGCTTGCAAGCAATTCGCCCGGTATCCGATTGGTTAGAACTTGGCGGCCCTTTGGCTCCCGCTACTCACGTAGACGCATTCAATAAGCGCCTTCGCCTGCTGAGCGCGGCTATCAGGTGAGAAGATAAATCGATGAATGCTTTCCTCGACTGGCTGATTAACCACATGCAGTCACTCGACCCAATTCTGAGGTCGAGCCTCGCGGGGTTGGCGATCCTTGCCGAAACATCACTTTTTGTTGGCTTGATTATTCCGGGTGACACCGTGGTGCTGGTGGCATCAACCGGTATCGACAATATTGCCGAGTTCTGGTTATTGCTCGGCCTGGTGCTGCTTGGCTCATTGATCGGCGAGTCTCTTGGCTTTCTGATTGGAAGATTCTTCGGAGAAAGAATCCGGGCCAGCAAATTTGGCAAGCGTCTCGGTGAAAGCAACTGGGCACTCGCCGATCATTTTGTGCATCGCCGTGGAGGCTTGGCTGTAGGTATTTCTCGATTCCTGCCAATTCTCCATTCGCTGGTACCAGTGGTTAGCGGCATGACTCGCATGCGTTATCGAACTTTCATCACCTGGACGCTCGGCGCCTGTGCAATTTGGGCAGCAATGTATGTTGCGGTTGGTTATCTAGCAAAGTCGAGTTACCAGCAACTCAGCGCAAACCTCAAATGGGGCGGAGCGGTGTTTGTCGGCATCATTTTGATTTTTGTCACCGTGATTCACTTCGCAAAGAAACGACTCGAAAAGACTGCCGAGAAGATGGCCGAAGGCGACAGTTGATGTGCGGTCGTTTTGTAGTTGCAAAGACTTCAACCGAGATCATGAAGATTTTCGAAGTTGATGAAATCATTGGCGAACAACCGGGGCTCAGTTACAACGTGGCTCCGACGCATCAAATTTCAATCATTGTTGAACGGCCAGACGAAAAAGCAGAGGATGGTTCGCCGCTTGGCGAACTTCACCGCGAAATGTATTCAGCTCGATGGGGGTTGGTGCCGCGGTGGAGTAAAGACGGACCGGCAAATTCTTCTCCGTTGATTAACGGTCGTATCGAGAGCATTCTCGAGAAGCCATCGTTCAAAGAGTCTGTGCTTCGCCGTCGTTGCGTAATTCCCGCCTCCGGCTATTACGAATGGCACGTTGCAGCCGATGGCACTAAGCAGCCGTTTTATATTTCGGCTGGGCCGGATGGCATGCTGGCACTCGCCGGACTTTATGAATGGTGGCGCGATCCATCAAAGTCGAATGACGACCCTAGCCGCTGGCTGCTCTCGGCAACCACCCTGACCAAAGACACCGCTCCGGAACTTGCCCACATCCACGATCGCAACCCTGTTCTGCTCACCCCCGAAACTCTCGATGCTTGGATTGACCCGCACAATCTCGGTGAGCAATCACTGCTCGATGCGATTGCTCAGGAGAGCGATTTGGTGGCCGGCGAGGTGGAATTCCACAAGGTCAACTCCGCGGTCGGTTCGGTCAAAAACAACAGCCCCGAGCTGATTCTTCCGCTCTAATTCGGGCATTTTTACAACCTTCAACTAATGGTTGAACTCGCCACGCCGTAGCGATTTGCTTTGTCGGTGGTCGCTCCTACATTCTTAACATTCGAACATTTGTTCGAATATTTTTCAGGGTGGGAGGAGCCAGAAATGGTTCGAATTGATGAATTGGTCGACGTCGCAGTCAATCCCAAGGGCGAGCCGATCGGTTTTAGTTGGCGCAATGGCGCTTACCTGGTGCTCAGCAAGCCGGTGCGCTGGTTTGCTCGTCGCGAGTGGTGGGTCGAGTCGGCCAGGGTGCAACGCGGCATCGGCGCCGGAGTACTCGAGGTAGAAATGTGGCGACTGGTTGCTTCTTGTGCCGAGGAGAAGAAGCAGTTCGAGTTGATTCACAACATCGTTGAAGATAAAAACGTCTGGAAGCTCAGCCGAATTTACTAATGTCGTTCGTTCACCTTCACGTGGCGTCGGCGTTCTCTTCACATTACGGAGTCACGCGGCCGGAGTTACTCGCCGAAGCGGCAGCTTCGCTCGGCATGACTGCGCTCGCGATTACAGATCGCGACGGACTCTACGGTGCAGTGAAACACATCGGCGCTTGTCAAACACTCGGCATATCCCCAATCGTCGGTGTTGAGCTATCCGTTGTCGATGATGAAGGTGCACCCCTCGCCCGCTGCGTAGTTTTGGCTCGAGGTCACGACAACGGAATCGGCTGGGCAACTCTATGTTCAATAGTTTCAACCGCACACGGTTACAACGTGAATACTGCGCTCACTAATCGCGGAAGAAAACAAGATCGCGTTGCAATTCGACGTGGCGATTTGGCCAGATTAATTGGTGAGAGCGTCGGTGCCTGCACTGTACTGCTTGGAAACGATAGTGATGTTGGTCGCAGCGTTCTTGCGGGAACCCGCGATGAAGCAATTGCATTGCTGGAGCCATGGCAAGAATTATTCGCGATTCCTAATTCTCTAGCCATCGAAGTTACCAGCCTGCTTACCGAACCCGGAGTCGAGCATTCCGTAATGCAAGCCAGTCGCATGCTGCAACTAGCCGATGCTTCAGGTTTGCCGTCCGTGCTGACTAACGCGGTTCGTTATCTAACCCCCGACGACGCGGTAACCGCCGACGTACTAGATGCGGCCAGATTCTTGGAACCACTGGGTTTCTTTCAAACCCAACCAAACGCTCAAGCATGGTTGAAGCCAGCGAACTTGATGCACGCGCTAGCCGAAGAAATCACCGGCGATTCGACTAGAGCCCGAAAACTTATCGAAGACACCCAGATGCTGACCAATCGGTTCAGGTTAGATCCACTTAGCGACTGCGGTTGGGGTAAGCCCAAGACCCCGGAAAAATCGGCACTCGGTATCGAGGGCAACCCGTTCGAGGTGCTCTGGCAAAAGGCTGAAGCCGGCGTAAATTGGCGCTACCCGAGTGCTACCCCAAAGGATCTGCTCAAGATTCAGCATCGACTCAACCAAGAGTTGATCACGATAAATCAGCTGGGTTTTGCCACTTATTTTTTGACCGTAGCCGATGTAGCCCAGATGATTCGCGACATGAACATCCGCATTGCTGCCCGAGGCTCGGGTGCGGGATCTCTCGTGAATTACCTACTCGGAATCAGTGGAGTTGATCCGATCGAACACGACCTGCTATTCGAGAGATTCCTGAGCACCGAACGCTCCAGCCTGCCAGACATCGACATCGATGTGGAGTCGGCCAGACGTCACGACATCTATCGAAACATCTTTAAGCGTTACGGCAGCAATCGAGTCACCCTGCTTTCGATGCAGAGCACCTATCGCGGTCGAGGCGCAGTGCGCGATAGCGGTTTAGCGCTTGGAATCGATGAAGCTGAGATAGACCAGATTGCCAAGAGTGTCTGGCGATTGAGTGCCGGCAGTTTTCGTAACGCGGTTGGGCAAAAGCCGGAGCTTGGCATGATTGCCGAGGCACTCGAGAGCGATCGCAAGATGAACCTGCTGGTTGATATCACCGAGCGACTAAACCGACTCCCCCGACACATATCGATGCATCCCTGCGGGGTAATTCTTGGCGATTCCAGTCTGCTCAAAATTACCTCAATTGAGCCAAGCGGTATGGGCTTGCCGATGAGTCAATTTGATAAAGACGACATGGACCCGATGGGGTTGCTGAAGTTGGATGTACTCGGTGTGCGCATGCAAAGCGCGATGGCTTACGCGGTTAAGGAAATTCGCCGCACTGCTGACCCGCAATTTGATCTCGACGCTGTAGATCGAGCCGACGCAGAGACCTTTAAGAATATTCGCACCACCAACACTCTAGGAATTTTCCAAATCGAGAGCCCAGGTCAACGCGAGCTAACCGGCAAACACCAACCAACCGCATTCAACGATCTAACGATTCAGATTTCGCTATTCCGCCCCGGCCCGATGAAGGGCAACATGATTGCTCCATACCTGGACGGCAGACACGGCTTCGCCAGTGCCGACTTCATCCACAAAGACCTCGAGCCGATTCTGCGAGAAACCTTCGGTGTAGTGATTTTCCACGAACACGTGCTCCGTATTCTCAACGTGATGACCGGCTGCTCGCTAGCCAGGGCCGACGAAATGCGCAGGTCACTTGAAGACCCGAGGCTAAAGCCAAAAATTGAAGAGTTTTTTCGCTCCAAAACCAAGGAACGCGGCTACAGCCCAGCGGTGATTCAGCGAGTTTGGAGCATTCTCGAGGGGTTCTCGAGTTTTGGTTTCTGCAAAGCCCACGGTGCCGCCTTCGCTCTACCCACCTATCAGAGCGCCTGGCTCAAGACACACTACCCCGTGCAATTCATGGCCGGTCTGTTCACCCACGACCCTGGCATGTATCCCAAGCGATTACTGCTGGCCGAAGCCCGACGACTCGGAGTCAAAATACTGCCCGTGGATGTGAATAAATCCACCGACGAATACATCGTGGAACAAACTCCCGACGGACTAGCCGTGCGACTAGCCATTCACGAGATCGCCGGAATCAGCGAAGCCGAAGTGAGTCGCATCCTCAGCAATCGGCCATACGAAGACGTCGGTGATTTTTACATGAAAGCCAAACCCAGTAGAAGAACCTTCGAGCGAATTGCACTCATCGGGGGTCTCGATTCGCTAAAACTCGGCGACTTCGGACCAAAACACACTCGCGGAGATGTACTGGCAAGAGTGCGGGAGCTAAACGCGGCGAAAAACAAGAAGTATCTCGATCCAAACCAACTGCAATTCGATTTCAATGATTTGCCACGTGGTAATCCAGAGCCGAGCAATGCTGAAAAGGTTCGGGCCGAGCTGTCGATTATGCACATGGATTACACCGAACACGCACTCGAGCAATTCCGCCCAATGCTCGACGAAATGGGAGTAATCAGAAGCGATGAGTTGGTTAACCTGCGCAGTAAAACCGACGTGCTGGTTGCCGGAGTACGCGTAGCCACTCAAACTCCACCGATGCGTTCCGGTAAACGCGTGGTGTTTGTCAGCCTCGACGACGGCTTTGGTTGCAGCGACAGCACATTCTTCGATGAAGCTCAAAAACGTTGCAGCCACATGCTGTTCAACACCAAACTGATGCTGATTGCCGGAAAAACTAGGCGCACCGGAGTGCGAGGGGTGTCTATTATGGCCGAGAACGCCTGGGACTTAAAAGAACTCTGGAATCAGTGGCTTCAAAAACAAGAAGTTAGGCAACTTCAAACGAGCGCTTAGACAACCCCATGAAGTAACCATCGATTTTGGTATCGACAACCTGCTCCGGATTCAGTGACGCACCGAGAGTTACAAACAACGGTGTGAAGTGCTCAACGGTAGGGTGCGCGTAAGGCATGCCTGGCGCCAGCGTCTTGTAGTTAATCAAACTTTCCACGTCACCCTTGGCTAGAGCTTCCTTTGCCCAGGCATCGAATTCTGCCGACCAGCCAGGTGCTGCGGCATCGGTTCGCCAATCGCGAATGAAGGGCAAGCCATGGGTCATAAATCCAGAGCCGATGATCAGAACGCCCTGTTCTCGCAATGGACGAAGTCTCTTGCCAAGTTCCATTAGTCGAATTGGGTCGTGAGTCGGCATCGAAAGTTGCACCACTGGAATATCTGCATCCGGATACATAACCTTCAGCGGCACCCAGGCGCCGTGGTCTAAACCTCTCGATGCGTGCTGGTGCAGCGGCTCGGTGTCTGGCATCAACTTAGCCACAAGCTCTCCGAGCCAGGTGGCATCTGGGGTTTCGTACTTCATGTTGTAAAACTTCGGAGCAAATCCACCAAAGTCGTATATCAATGGGGTCTTGGCATCAGTCGACGAAATCGAGATCGGTGCACTCTCCCAGTGAGCCGAAACAATAAGAATCGCCTTCGGCTTTTCAATCTGCCCCGACCACTCGGCCAATTGGTCCATCCAAAGCTGATCATCAAGCAGTGGAGGTGCGCCATGTGAGAGGTAGATGCTTGGCAGGGTTGCGTTCATAACTTAAGTAAAGCACCCCTTGACAAAAATGGCAAGTACATGAACCGGGGGCTTAGATTTGAACCGTGCGAATCAGCGTCCTAGTAAAGCCAGGATCCAAAAAGGGTCCCCTGGTAGAACTCGGCGACGATGGCAATCTCACTGTCTTCATAAAAGAGCGTGCAGTTGATGGCGCGGCCAATCAAGGGCTGATAGCCGCTCTGGCAAAGTACTACCAAGTGTCTAATTCGGAAATAACCATCGAGAGTGGCTTCACCTCGCGCATCAAACGCGTACAGGTACCGGATAAATAGAAAGACCCTCGATTTCTCGAGGGTCTTATTCTTGTGGACCTAAGGGGACTTGAACCCCTGACCCCCTGCATGCCATGCAGGTGCGCTACCAGCTGCGCCATAGGCCCGTGTTTGTAACTTCGCCAGTTTACCCGTTGTTTTCTGCGATTTCCAGTTTGACTACCGGGCTGTCTTTCCAAAGACGCTCGAGCGAGTAGTACATGCGATCCTCTTCGTGCATTACGTGGCAGATTACGTCGCCAAAATCCAACAGGATCCAGCGCGCCTGGGTTTTACCCTCGCGACGCAGCATCTTGTGGCCAGCTTC
>JBEGPH010000011.1:0-14887 GCA_041181555.1 Actinomycetota bacterium
CCAGAAGATAAGTCGAAGCAAAACTTCAGGGGTCCACACTCGATGTACCTCAAGCATGGCTTCACGGATTACCGCGACCTCGGCGAAGGCGGCCTTCTGGTTCGCCGAGAACTCTAAACCTTTTCACAGGTTGGGGCTCTGGCGATTGTCGGTGCCAGGGCTTATCCTTATTGAGCCTCGTAAGAGGCGTTTGAAAACTCAACATGGGGATGATCGGTTTCGACAGTGCAATTGCGACTGGAAGAAGCGGGTCGAGAATGTAGCGTCAACTCGTAAATGTCCGCTGCAAACTATAGGTGCCAAATCAAACAGCGCCGACTTCGCCCTAGCTGCATAAGCTAGCCCGAGTCCGTCAGACCGAATGTGATTTCGTTTCGGATCCTGGCGTCATTTAGAAATCTCGCTGAGTAGTTACGCCTTAGGGCTACTCGGGACTCAAACTCAGGCTGGGCTCGTCGGATATGACGCTTCACGATAGTGCCGGAGCCAAGTAGAACCACAGTGAAGCTACACCCGTAGAAGTGCCATGATCATTGTTTTGGACGGGGGTTCAATTCCCCCCATCTCCACTCATCAATAAATCCCATGAAGAAAACCCGCCAGAAATGGTGGGTTTTCTTATTTAACCGGCAATGTATCTGTCTGGACGGTGGTTTGTTGCCAAAACAAAGTTGAGAGTCACAACTCCGATAATTGCCCAGAGCGCCGACCAACTTGGGTTAATTGCGGCAAAAGAGATGACGACTGCTGCATCGAGTGCCATCTGCACGTAACCAGCTTTCCAGTTAAGCCTGTCTTGAGCGATGAGGGCAATCACGTTGAACCCGCCGAGGCTCGTGCTGTGGCGAAACATCATTAGCATCGCCACTCCTAGAAGCAGGTTTCCAAGAATTGCACCGAACCACGCCTGAATGGAGCTCAGGTTTATCAGTTGCGGAAGTGCGTAGCTGAAGACAGAAAGTGTGGAGATAGTGATGAGAGATTTCACCGTGAATCTAATTCCCCGTCGCCAAAACGCTAAAGCCATAAATGGCAAGCTGATGAGCGGATAGGCAAGTGCAAAGTCCAAATTGAAGCTTTGGGCTAGTAAGAGAGTTAGCCCGGCAGATCCTCCGGTTACCACATGAGAACTCTGGAGCAGGTAAACACCGAGTGCCGCAATTAGGGCACTGGCTAAAATAGCCTGCACATCCTCGAGTAGCGAATGCTTAATGCCGGGGTTCCCATCTGGTTTAGTCACAGCCGAAAGCCTATACAGTGGTCAAGTGGTTCGCGCTTTATTGATAATCGATGTTCAGAATGACTTTTGCGAGGGTGGCGCTTTGGCGTGCCAGGGTGGCGCCAAAGTTGCGGATTCAATTTCTGCTTTTCTAAGAGCAAATCGCGAAAACTATGACGTTGTTATAGCCTCACGCGATTGGCACGATGCAGACAGCAATAACGGCGGACATTTTGCGGACACTGGTTCAGAGCCCGACTGGGTAAACACCTGGCCGGTGCACTGTGTGGCCGGCACCAACGGTGCTGAGTATCACCCAAATCTTGATTCAAAACTGATTGACGTTCACGTGCAAAAGGGGCAGGGCAAGCCCGCCTACTCGCTATTTGAGGGAACGACTCCCGATGGCAGACCCATTGCGGATCTGATGAAAGAACTTGGAATTTCTTCAGTTGACGTTTGCGGTATTGCCACGGACTATTGCGTACTGGCCTCATCTCTGGATGCAAAAAATGCGGGATACGATGTGAGGGTTTTGACGAACCTAATTACCGGTGTGGCCGCTGACTCGAGTGAAGCGGCATTACTCAAACTGCGCTCAACTGGTTGTAAGTTAATCAGCGCATGATTGTTGCAACTTTTATCTTTCGGCAGCACACTACAAACCAGGATTTTGTTTCACTAGACGACGAGATTATGGCTCGTGCAGTTGCGAACCCAGGATTTGTCCGCAAGGGCAAGTGGCTCTCGCCGGACGGAAAAACCATACGCGTTGACTACTACTTCAACGACCTGGAGTCGCTCCAGGTATTTCGTTCAGATGAAGTTCACCAAATTGCGAAACAGAGATATGCCGAATGGTACGACGGTTACGAGGTTGAGATCTCTGAAGTAAAGGCCACCTACGGCGACGGCAAGCTTTAGTTGCCTAGACTTAGGGTGTCTATCTAGTCAGGGGAGCCATGAGTTTCGGCGAAGCAATCAAGAGCTATTTCAAGAACTACGCAGTATTTAGAGGCCGCAGTCGTCGCAGTGCGTTCTGGTACACAGTGCTATTTACCGCGCTAGTTAGTTTTGCGGCGGGAATCGTTAACCCTGGGCCTCTGGATGAAAACGGATTCCGCAATCCGGGAACACTTGAAAACCTTTGGAGTTTGGCCACTTTCATCCCTTCGTTGGCGATATCGTTTCGACGCCTTCACGACACAGGTAAATCCGCGGCGAATCTCTTTTGGGTCTTTTTGCCGGTCATCGGCTGGATCATCCTCATTGTCGCCTTTGTCAAGGACAGTACCCCTGGCCCAAACCAGTATGGGGATCCAGTCAAATAATGTTTTCGCTAAGTTGGTGGTCTGCAAACTTCGGTTTGCCTTTTGAAATTATTGGAACCATCGGCTTTGCACTGTCCGGCTTGATCGAGGCCGCGCGAAAGAAACTGGACGTCGTGGGTGTCTGCATGGTTACGGCAGTTGCGGCGTTTGGAGGAGGGACACTCCGAGACATTTTGCTAAATCGTCGACCTTTGTTTTGGGTTCAAAACGACTGGTGGATCTGGGCGATACTAATTTTCTGTGTTTTGGCTTTTGTCTTCGTGCGAGGTCGTCACCTTGAATTCACAGAACGGGCAATGCAATGGCCAGATGCGATTGGGCTTGGGGTGTTTGCCGCCAGCGGTACGCAAATTGCATTGACTTCTGGCACTCCTGAAATTGTTGCAGTGATTCTCGGAGTAATGACCGCCGTGTTCGGTGGAATTCTTCGAGACATATTCACTAATCAAATTCCGCGCGCTTTTTCTGACCACCAGCCGTATACAGTGGTTGGCTTTGGCGGAAGTTGGATAGTGGTAATCGGTTACTGGCTGAATTGGCCGGCGGTGTTATCTATCGCTTTGGCATCACTGGTAATTATTCTGGTGCGCATTGCCGTGATGATATTTGGCTGGCGATTGCCTCAGTGGCGGGTTTAGTTTACGTCGGTAGGGCACGGCGCAAGCTGAGCAATGCGCTGAGGTGTAACGCCAAGAAGCACCGCGATATCGCGCATAGTTAGGCCTTCATCGCGCATCCGCGAAACAACATCGCGAATCTCTAAAGAAGCTTCTTCTTGAAGTCGAATTGCCTCTCGAGATTTTTGCTGTGCGGCTTCAAGATCGCAAATAATGCCCGGCATGATTGCCTCGACCTTGATAATCACGTTGCAGCGTTCTTCTCCTGAAGTGGCGCAGGCGAGGTCTTTGATCTGTTCGGTGGCTTTGTCTAGACGCTTAGCTGTGGTCACGAAATTGCCCAGCTCGGGCACTTCAACACGCCAGGTGTCGCCCTGTCGTTCAAATTTGGCCTTGATTTCCAAGGGATTCACCGCCTTCTAAAATCTGTCAAGCCCCACTTGACAAATGTTGTCAAGTACTGCTTTACTAATAACCATACGGGGGGAATCTCCCTGTGACAATACTTGAAAGGCAACAAAATGAATCCAATTGTTAACGTCCTGATTGCTCTAGTTGGTTTGGGTCTAGGCGTATTTCTAGCTCGAGTTTTCTGGAAGGCCGGAAACTTCAAGCTAAAGGGCGACAAAGCAGCTTTCGCTGCGGCAGGTTTTGGCTGGGCTGAAAAGACTCCAATTGGCGTAATTCGCGTCATCGGTTTTCTTGAGGTTCTTGGCGCAATCGGTGTAGTTCTTGCTCCAGCAGTTGCTCTCATCCCTGGTCTTGCATTTGCTCAGTACTTTGGTGTGGCAGCGGGTGCCGGTCTTGCGTTGACCATGTTGGTTGCTGCAATCATGCACGGAGTGCGTGGAGAGCTGAAGTACACCGCAAAGAACAACTTCTCACTCTTGGCATTTGCTTTGATCGCTGCAGTGCTTGACGCACTTGTAGTGCTGCCAATTGCTTTCTAATTAGTTAGCTTTTCAAAACCGGCCCTGTTGGCTGCACGTTTTAGTGTGGCTAGCAGGGCTGGTGCAGTTAAGGCAATCAAGATCGAAGTGGTTACGGCGCGACCGGCATCCCAAAGAAAACCACCAGTCACAATTTCATAGTTCACGAACCTGGACAGGTTGGTCAGAATCGGGGCCCCTCCAATGTATGAAACAGTAGTTTCAGTTCCAGCTAAAAACGGCCAGTTCCATAAGGTCATCAAAGAGCCGTAGATAAAACTGGCAATAATCGCAAAAGAAATAAGCGTGACAAGTTGCGGCAGGTTCTTTTTGAATTTAGGCAGCGCTCCTGCCGCTAATCCGATTAGTCCAGCTGCCATCATTTGAAAAGGTAGCCATGGACCAACGCCAGCTCCCAATAGTGCAGAGACAAGTATCGACGTGCTTCCAAGGATGAAACCAAAGGAGCTGCGGAACACATATCCGCCAATAATTATTAAGAAAAATGCTGTTTCGATACCTGCGGTGCCGGCTCCAAGCAATCGAATCACCGCGTTTACCGCGGTAAGCACACCGAGAACAGCTAATTGCCTCGAGCCAATTTCACCGGTTGCAAACTCAACCAGCGTGAGCACGATGATGATTGGCATGAGTGCAATAAATACCGATTGTGCTAACGCATTCTCATTTTGATTATTTGTGGCAATTAGCAGTGGCCAGGCAAACATCAGCAAAGAGGCAAGGCCAGCAATGGCAATCGCGAACCCTGAGATTATTTTTTGGCTACGCACCTGCGTTCACCTGCTCAAGGGCGATTAGGCCGTCAGTCTGATACACCTGGGCAATTTGGGTCGCCAATTTGCCGTGATGCGATAGAGCCACCTCGACCGGTTGATCAGCGATTATTTGGCCGGCCGAAAGTTGCACTACTCGATTGGCGGTTAGGGCAACAAACTCCACGTCGTGTGAGGCGAAGACAACCGTTTTACCCGCAGCGGTTAGTCCTTGGATTACCTCGGCAACCTGTTGCTTCGCCGCGTAATCCAAGCCACGGGTTGGCTCATCGAGGAGTACCACCTGTGAGGGTTTTACAAGTTGCAGTGCCAGCACCAGGGCCAGTTGCTGTCCGCTGCTTAGGTCTCGAGGGTGAATTGAAGTGTCGAGGCGTCCGGCGAATTCCTCGAAGAGTTTGGCGGTTGAGGTCTCGGCTACACCAGCTACCTCATCCGAATCGGCAAATTCCTGGCTAAGTGAGTTCAAGAAAAGCAGATCGGATGCCTGCTGCGGCACCATGGCGCACTCGGCAAGCTCTTCGCGCAATTTCCAAAGCAACGACGTTTTGCCTGAGCCATTTTCGCCCATGATTGCCAAAGTCTCGCCAGTCATCGCTGAAATCGCGATTGAATCCAGAGCTAGGAGAGGGCCGTAGCGGACAGTTAAGTCAGAAAAAGTGAATGCCGCCTTACCTGATGAGTGGTGAGAGAACTTCTTAAAGTGAACAGGCGTAACGATGTCTTTTCGGGCTTGGTCAATTGAAAGGGCAATCTTTTTCCAATTCAATTTCTGCCCAAGTTTGATTAGAGGTGGCACAAACTCGAAACGAGAAAGCAGATCGGCTGGCAAGCCTTGTTCGACAGTTCCGTCCTTGCTCACAATGACAACTGAATCAACTAGATTGATCAATCTTTCAATTCGATGCTCTGCCACAATGGCTGTCAGTTTTTCTTTTCTACAAAGTTCGTGAATGAAGTCAAGAAGTTCATGAGCACTCTGTGGATCGAGTGCTGAAGTTGGTTCGTCGAGTACCAAAATCTTTTGTCCGGCACTGAGAGCTGCTGCGATGGCTACGCGCTGCTGTTGCCCACCAGAAAGTTCGGTAACTTTGCGATCTCGCAATTCAACCAATCCGGTAGCGGCTAAGGCTGCTTCAATGCGAACCTTCATTTCTGGAACTGGCACGCCAAGTTGTTCGAGCGTGAACGCAAGTTCCTCAATGACGGTTTCCGCAACGAAGGAGCCCTCGGGCTGTTGGTTTACATAGCCGATGATCTCTGCGGTCTCATGTGGCATGGAGTCAGTGTGATCTTTGCCCTCGATGATGCGTTGCCCAGCCACCTGCCCGCCAGTGAAGTGCGGGGCCAGTCCAACCATTGCCTTGAGCAAAGTCGATTTTCCACTTCCGGTGGCGCCACAGACCAGCACGAACTGGCCCGGTTCTACTTTTAGATTGACGCGATGCAAGTTAGGCGTCTCATTCTTGCCATAGCAAAAAGAGAAATTCTTGAAATGAATCATCGAAGCCACCCCGAGAAGTTAGCCACCAGCAGCACCAGTAATCCGGCGGTAACCGCGAAATCTAGAGGACCTCTTAGTTGTTTGACCAAATTGGTTCGCACCTTGCGTCTGGAGGTGATTCGCACGCTGATGAATCCGCTCACTATGCCAGCTGCTATTAGGGCAATCGCCGTAAAACTTCCGAGTCCGCTTAGTAAGAAAAATATGCCAAACAGATTCAATAGCAGGCCAAGGAGTCCAAGCAGCCTTGCGGTCAAAAGCTCTCGGGGTGTCTGTTTTCCTCGCCTACCAAAGCCACGAGCGTCCATAGATGCGGCGAGATGAAGCGATCTATCGATAGTGTCCTCAAGCACTGGGATGACAATTCCCGCAAGGCGGCTAGTGCGTTTAGATTTTCCGCGTAATTGCCTAGCTCTGCGCACGCGCTGAAAACTCTCGATAAGCTGCGGGGCGATGTTGATTGCAACGGAAACACTGGTTGCGATCTCATAGAGTGCTCCCGGAGCTGACTTAAGAAGTTTTCTCGGGTTTGCCAAAGTTGTTGCTGTGGCAACGGCGAGAATAATTGCAGCCAATCGAAATCCATCGACGAGCGCTCCGTAAAGTGCATTCCAAGACACATCGCCGAGAAACTCAATCGCACCGAAGCCAAAATTCAGCTGAAACCTTGGAAGAGAAATCGCAATTGCTGCACTCGGATCGCTAAAAGAAAAAAATATCCTGAAAACGATTCGCACCAAAATCACGAAACCGGCAAGCGCAAGATAAAAACCTAGTGAACGGGTCCAAACGGCCGACTCCCTAAAGCACACGATTGAAATAATCGAAATGATTGCAATCGCAGCAGGGGTAATTAGGTTTGTTGAACTTCCAGCCACTAAGGCTAAAACGCATCCGAATAGCCACCAGGTAGCCGGGTGAATCATTCTCGCTATTGCTGACATGAGTGTGTTATCGGATCAACTGACGGTTGGTGAGTTTTTTCACCTGGATTTAGAAATACCCATCCATCCGCATCTCCGCACTTAGGTTTACGCATGCTCGCACCGGCGGCACTGAATAGCCAATGATTGCCCAGTTCTACGGTGGCGTAGTAGTAGGCCCAAGATCCTTGAGTTCCGGTTGGCGTGCTGGTGCAAGGCTGCTCAGTTGCACTTGGAAAATGGTTGATGCGGCAAACAAACCCGACCGGATACTCCGTAGTTCCCTCAACCATCTGTTCGGTTGCCGAGAAGAGTTCCCAGCCATTGCCGGAAAATGAGAAGCCACAGGAAATCACAGGCTTTTTGTCGGATTTGCTGCCGTAGTCGATCACCAGACTTACACCTTCCGAACTGCAAAAGCCTGATGATTTTGCCGGAGCGGTCACCGGACTCTTAGAGGCAGTGCTGAGAGCGCCAGTCGAAATTAAGCCGCCGATGGCGACCAGTCCAACCAATGCAATCAGCACACCTCTAAGTGAAATCCTCATGTTTACTTGATCAAGTCCAGGTAGCTCTTGCCAATGAGTGCTGCATAACCCTGCAGGGTGGCATAAGCATTACCTGCCCCTGCAGTCCAGCTTCCGGCCTGAATTCCATAATCAGCAGCAGAAACTTTGCTGGCCAACCACTTCGAGTAAGGCTGGATGCTACTTCCAGAAGCTTTGAGACCCATGGCCGCATAAGCGGTTGAGTTTGCGCTCCATTCACCCCAGGATGAAAAGAAGCTTCCTGACGAATCCTTTTCTGCAATCGAGGAGAGCCATTTGCGAGAACTTGCGATAACAGCGTTTTTCTTTGACTCTTCCGCCTTGGTGCCAAGCCCCTTAACTGATGCAAGTGCCTGCAGCGCAAGACCGGTTGCATCTGGACTAGCACCCGATGTTGAGTCTGTCTGGCTATCCGCGAAACCACCGGTCTTGGCAATCGAGAATGATGTCAAGTTGAGGGCAACTTTTTCTGCGAGTGCAGTTTCGTTTATTGCCTTTAGTCCAAGAGTTAGCCAAGCACTCGTGTAAATGTTTTGACTTGGCGCAATCGAGTTGTCTGGAACGGCAAGTACCGATCCATCTTTGGCGATGTGTTTCTTAACTGCTGCGAGCACATCTTTGTAGAGTGCACCAGTCTTTTGTTTGAAAGCCGCATAGGTGAACAGGTATTTACCCGCGTCTGACGCGATGAATCGCTTATCTGACGAGTAGAGGGCGCCGGTTTTTGTTGACCAAAGCCCAACGGTTTTCGATGACTTCAAATTGAAGCTAACTGCCGCAGCCTGTGCCTTGGCGTCTTTTCCAGCAGCAAGTAGTTGAAGCATGGCTTCAAGTGTCATTCCGAAATCTTGCTTACCGGCAGTAAAGCCAACCACGTATTTTTCATCAACGAACTGAGCGGAAATGTAATTTACGGTTTTTGGATACTGCACAGCTGCCTGCGCAGGAGTTGTTGCTGCAATTGAAAGTGCAGCGGTTATTAGTAGTGTTGCGATTTTGCGCAACCCAGATTGAGTTTCAAACATTTGAAACCTTTCGCATTTGGCGATCTGAGTGCGAAGGCGAATGACCGACAAGCGGCCCCTCGACTCCACCCGTTGACCTCGACGGTTAATTGGAGTCTTCGCTTGGTCTCAGGCATTCCGACTTGTCCTATGGACTTACGGCTGCGGGACAGTGCCGGATTTTCACCGGCTTCCCCTGAGTTTCAGCTAGAACTACAGCACTTGGCTGCTCGATAAATCTAGCAGTCGAGAGTTCCGGCCTAGAACAAACCGCCCAAAGTTGCCAATTGTTTCGCTAGCAACGCGTAGCCAACAAAACTAAATGCATCTAATAAGAAGTGAGCAATAACCAGCGGAAGCACTCGCCCCCAACGTCTGTATGCCCAACCAAATACCAGACCCATGACAAGGTTTCCAAAGAAGCCGGCTAGCCCCTGGTAAGCGTGGTAGCTCGCTCTGATCAGCGAACTAATTGCCTGCTGCCACCCGAATGAGATTTTGAGCTCATCAAACTTCTTATATAAATAGCCAACCATGATGACCTCTTCGGTCAAGGCTGCCTTCAGTGCACTTATTAGTAGTACCGGAATTATCCACCAGTATTGAAATTCGCCAGGAATGATTCGGGCGGCTAATCCAAGCGCCCGTGCCAAAAGGTAAAGAGCCAAACCTGGAATACCAATGCATGCGAAAAGAACTGCTCCGCGCAGCCAGTCGCTCTTTTGCGGTTTCCACAAACCAATCAACTTGGCTGGGTTACCGAAAGTACCCCATAGCAAATAGAGCACGAGAGCAACCGGCACAAAGCCGAGCGACAGACCGACGATTCGGTAGATGAAATCCCAGAGCTCTGCGTTGCTCTCGCTTGAGTTAAGGCTTGAGCTCGATCCCGCTAATCCGGCTTTTGAAGTAGCGGATTCAATTAGAGAAAGTATCGAATAAATTGCCGATGCCCCAAGGCTGAGCAATAAAACGATTGCAATCTCAAATTTTATTTTTCTTGCCTCAGTCAAGATTCACCATTTTGCATTCGGTTGTGGCACCGGGGAGTCGATGGCGATTTATCGCGACGAGTCGATAGGCGAGTGAAGAGATTGGGCGAATCGGTCTCCAGTCGATGACTGTGCCAATCGATCGCCAAAGCAGAGACTTTTGACCCTTCAAAATCCAGGCCACTGCTCTAGCTCCTGATAGAGAGGTTGTACCTGAAATCAGCCATACGGCTTCCCGAACATCCTTGTCAGACAAACCATATTCGCTTGGTTTAAGGGTTTGAAAGGCAAGCGGATTCGGAAAAGCGGACAAATTGGCCGTGCCCCAGACCACGCAGCGGGTGCAAAAGCCGCAGTCTCCATCAAAAATCAGGGTTGTGGCGGGGCTATTCATTTCTCAAAAGTAACAGAACTGTAAAGGATTGTAAGAAAGTAAAATTTCGGTTTCCAATGGGCAAACTTTCGCTTAGATTTGATTCACCTATGGCAGTTCTTGAAACAGTTTTGCCGTCCAAACAAGGAGAAACATCTATGAAAGCAAATCGTGCTTTGCGCGCTATTGCTGCAACCGCCGCTACTGCGCTGACAGCTGTTGGTCTAGCTGCAGTTGCGATTGCGCCAGCAGACGCAGCTACAAAGTCGACTTTGGTGATTCAGCAGCCAAACGCTGTTACCTCACTTAACTCGAGCACTAACGACGGAAACACCACTTACAACTCTGTTGTTAGCTACCTAACCGGTATCGGTTTCACTTACTACGACAACAACACCAAGCTGATCAAGAACGAAAAGTTCGGAACCATGAAGCTTGCTGTTAACAAGCCAAAAGACTTCCAGATTGAGTACACCGTAAAGCCTGGTCAGACCTGGTCAGATGGAACTCCAATCGACGCAGTTGACCTACTTCTTTCTCACGTAGTACAGAGCGACAAGTACTCAATTGCTGCCGGTCTAGGTGACCCTGCAAAGGCAACTCCTGCATTCGACAGCGTTAACTACAGCGGTCAGTACGCAGAGCACATCGTGGGAAACCCAGTGCTTTCATCAGACCACATGAAGTTGACTTTGAAGTTTGACCAGCCACTTCCATCATGGGAGCTTCTAGCTCCTGGCCCATCTCCAGTGCACGCACTTGAGCTAATGGCTGATGGCAAGACCGGTCTACAGTCTGCTGCTGCGAACAAGGCTGCAAAGGCTAAGTTCCTAAGCGACTTCACTTCAAAGAACACCGCTCGCTTGAAGAAGATCGGTGACATCTGGACCAACGACTACAACGTAACCAACATCAACGACAGCACCAACCCGTTGCTTCTAATCAGCAACGGTGGTTACATCGTGAAGTCTGGTATCGACGGACAGTCATTGACCTTGGTGCAGAACCCTAAGTACAACTCAGGTCCAGCTCTTTCAAAGACCAACCCAGTGAAGACCATTGTTCTAAAGAACATTGCATCTGACACCGCTGCGGTTGCTGCTCTTCGTAACGGTGACGTTGACGTTTACTTCAACACCAACCCGACCATCGCAGGTAAGGCACTTCTAGACGCAGTTCCTGGCATCAACGTGATTGCTGCAGCTGCTGCTAGCTACTCACACTTCGACCTACGCGTTGGCCCAGCCAACGGTACCAAGGATGCATACACCGGTCCTTTCTACGGTGTACGCCAGAAGGCTAAGGACCTACGTCACGCATTCTTGCTAGCGCTTCCACGCGAGCAGATGGTTGAAACCTTGCTAAAGCCAATTAGCCCAACTGTAAAGACCATGGACACTCAGTTTGCGTTCCAGGGCACCAGCGAATACAACGCCATTGTTAAGGCGAACGGAAATGCTGAGTACAGCGAAGGCACTCAGGCTGACCGCACTGCAAAGGCATTGGCTCTAGTAAAGACTTACTACCCGAACGCCAGCGCAACTTCACCTGCAGTACCAGTGAAGATCTTGTTCGCAAACACCTCAGCACTTCGCGTGAGCTTGGCCAAGCTAATCCAGGCCGAAGCTAAGAAGGCTGGTTTCGACGTAGACATCACCGGTAACGCTGCATGGTCAGCTCACTTGCAGGACACTGCTTATGACGCAACCATGTACGGCTTCTCATTGATCTCAATTAGCCAGAGCACCACCACAGAGATCTACAAGTCAACTGGTGGAAACAACAACTGGGGATGGTCACACACCACCATCGACAGCTTGGCTAAAGACCTCCAGGGTGGCCCATTGAGCCCAGCTCAGGTAACCGCAAAGCGTATTGGCATCGACAAGATTGTCCACGACAACTACTGGGGTCTACCTCTATACCAGGGAATCACCATCACCGCTGGTATTAAGTCACTGAAGAACCTAAAGGCTGCTCCATTGAGCCCTAACTTCTTCTGGAACTACTGGGAGTGGCACTTCTAAGACATAAGTCTTAGAAGCCTCTCCGGGGAAGGGGCACCTGGTAACAGGTGCCCCTTTTCTCTGGTTCAATTGGAATAGATTTACGCGGCAAAGTAGCCGCAGCAAGGTAGTCGAATTGTTCGCATACATTTCTAGACGCGTGGGCATGATGCTTCTCATCGTGTTCGGCGCTAGTTACATGGCATACAACCTGCAAGCTTTTTCATCTGACCCGCTTTCGGGATTTTCAGAGAGCACTGCAGAAAACAAGGAATACCTCATGGGTCGCGCGATTCGCGAACTCAACTTGGATGTTCCGCCACCGATTCGATATTTCCTTTGGTTTCGAGGCCTAGTTGCCGGCCTCTGGGGTCAATTTGACCTAGGCAACACTCGCGATGGCCATCCGGTAATTGATGCGATCGCCTTGGCAATTCCAACTACCTTCCGTTTGGTTATTACTTCAACTGTTCTAGCAATTGTGCTCGGAATCACTATCGGAATGGTTACCGCCATTCGTCAGTACAGTCGCTTCGACTACGTAATGACTTTTATTTCCTTCTTACTTTTCTCACTTCCTGTGTTCTGGGTAGCCGTGCTGCTCAAGGAATACATGGCGATCGGCTTCAATGACTTTTTAGCAACCGCCGATATCCCACTCGGTTACCTGATCGCATTTAGCTTGATCGGCGGCTTCATCATGGCCGGAATCATCGGCGGCGACCGCAAGAGATTCCTAACGGTATTTGGCGGAGTTACAGTCGGACTGGGAATTCTTCTTGAGCTACTAAGCATCACACACTGGTTTATCAATCCAGGACTTGGCATAGTCGGAGTTGGCGTGTTTGCCCTGGGGTTCGCGGTAATCGTTACTCAGCTTTCAACTGGCTTAGATAATCGCAAGTCACTTACCGCTGCAATTGGTGCCGCGGGAGTTGTAATAGTCGGTTATTACCCAGTTCAACTATTGATGACCGCTCAGTCAAACTTCCTAAGCATTGTTTTGATTTTTGTCATTACTTGTGGGCTCAGTGCAGTCATCGGTTATTTTGTGTCAGATGTCGATCGTCGTGTCAACATTCGCACCGCAATTTTGACCGCATTCCTGGGCACGTTGCCGATAATTCTTGATCGCTTTATGCGTGAATTCGGCCAGTACATGGGTTCAGACGCAATTAGTTACCGACCAGTTCCAACCATTAGCCAGTCAAACGACTTGCTTTCAGAAGATCAGTTGAAAAACTTCTGGATTGTTGGCCTGGATGGAATCATGCACTTGATTCTTCCGACAGTTGCTCTAACACTAATTTCATTTGCTGGTTATGTGCGATTCTCTCGAGGAAGCTTGCTCGAGGTGTTGAACATGGACTACATTCGCACCGCGCGAGCCAAGGGGTTAACCGAACGAACAGTTATTGTTCGTCACGCAATGCGTAACGCGATGTTGCCGCTCACCACAATTTTGGTAAACGACTTCGCTGGTGTTCTCGGTGGAGCAATCATTACCGAAGGTGTTTTTGCCTGGAAAGGCATGGGTTCGCTTTTCAATCAGGCGTTGAATTCATACGACCTCAACTTGTTCATGGGCGTTTTCATAATCTCTGCAACACTCACCGTTTTGGCGAACTTGGTTGCCGACTTGCTATTCGGCGTTGTTGACCCTCGAATTCGAATCAGGAAGTAATCCAGATGGCTAAAAATTCTAAAGATCTTGAAAAAACTGTAGAGAAAAACGAAAACGAGATCGCACTTCGCGAAACCGAGGGGCTAAGTCAAGGGCAGATCATCCTTCGTCGCTTTGTGCGACACAAGGCTGCAATGAGCTCACTAATTGCTCTCGTCTTCATCATCCTGTTTGTTTATACGGCATCTGGTATTCACCTTGGAACCACAAAGGAACCGGTATCGGTTCCGGGTTGGTGGCCACACTCAATTACCGAAATCGACACCGAAGGTGCGCTGGCAACTGTTTGTGCCAACGGTATTACCGGTTGCCCGACTTTGGACATTCTTCCTGAATTCATAGATGGCACCGGTGTCGGCATTGGGGCACACCCATTCGGTATGGACACAATTGGTACTGACTACTTTGCTCTGGTTATGCGAGGTGCTGAGCAGTCAATCATGGTGATGCTCATCGTGGGCCTACTCGGTATGGCAATTGGCACTACCGTTGGCGCAATCGCCGGTTACTACGGCGGATGGGTTGACGCAGTGCTTATGCGCGTAACCGACGTGTTCCTGGTAACCCCAACCATCGTTATTGGTGCCGTAATCGGTAAGAAGTTTGGAAACCTCGGTGTCGTGCCGCTGGCGCTGATGCTCGGTTTCTTCGCTTGGATGGGCCTGGCGCGCTTTGTGAGAACCGAATTCCTGACCCTGCGTGAGCGTGAGTTCGTGGATGCTGCCAAACTAGCCGGCGCTTCGGATCGCCGCATTATCTTCAAGCACATTTTGCCGAACGCCATCGGAGTCATCATCGTGTCTGGAACGCTACTGATGTCCGGTGCGATCCTGATTGAGACCGCACTTAGCTACCTTGGCTTCGGTGTTCAAGCGCCAGACGTTTCGCTCGGTACCTTGATCAGTCGCTTCCAGGATTCGTTTAGCGTGAGCCCTTGGTTGTTCTGGTGGCCGGGTGCGTTCATCA
>JBEGPH010000012.1:0-14811 GCA_041181555.1 Actinomycetota bacterium
AATTGCATTGTGCTCGCCTGGAATGAGTAATTCGGTCCGGTAAATTTTTCCCTCGAATTCGATGCCGAAGGTAACTTCGGCAGAACTCGCGTCAACATCAATAAGCTTGACGCTAGCGGATTCG
This sequence comes from Actinomycetota bacterium, assembly GCA_041181555.1. Classification (GTDB taxonomy): domain Bacteria; phylum Actinomycetota; class Actinomycetes; order Actinomycetales; family Microbacteriaceae; genus Rhodoluna. Next base: position 125 of record JBEGPH010000012.1, read on the forward strand.
TCATAACCGAAGGTAAGAATTCTCTTATCGCGGATGAGGTTGGTGACCCGCTTGGCTCCAGGGTCGTCTGAACTTATGACCACAAATTCCTTGGCGCCTTCGGCAAAATTGGCAAACTCTTGCTCAAACGCTTCTTCAGTTCCGTAGTGATCCAAATGATCCGCATCAACGTTGGTGATAAGCGCAACCGCAGTGTCATAGTGAAGGAAAGAGCCGTCCGATTCATCAGCTTCAATGATGAATAAGTCTGAATCACCCTTTGCGGAAGACGAGTTGAGCGATGCTATGACGCCACCATTCACGAAGCTTGGGTCCACACCTAGCTTCAAGAGGGCTGTGATAATCATTCCGGTGCTTGTCGTTTTTCCGTGCGCTCCCGCAACTGCGACAACTCGATTTTTGGAAGTCAAGTAAGACAAAGCTTGAGAACGATGAATTACCGGGATTCCACGCTTCTTGGCCAGGAGATATTCAGGATTAGTTGGCCAAAGCGCCGAAGTCACTACAACTGTGTCCGGGTTTCCAAGATGTCTTTCATCGTGGCCGATAAATATTTCAGCGCCGAGTTCTCGAAGAGCGGCAACGTTATCTGTGTCGCGTAAATCGCTACCGGTAACTTTGTGACCCATACCGATCAGGATTCGGGCAATTCCGCTCATGCCGGAACCACCAATGCCTATGAAGTGAATTACACCTAGGTCATCTGGTACCGGTTGAGAAAAATCTGGCTTAATCATGATGCTCTAGCAAGATTAGGCGTTTGCCCCAGAAAACTAACGGGACAACACGCCTGCAACTAGTCGGTAAAGCCGTTCGGTCCCATCCAAAATCCCGAATGACTTAGCCGCCTTCGACATTTGGGCCAGCCTCTTCGAACTGGATAGCAGCGGCACCAATTCACGAGCAACATATTCGCGGTCAAAGTCACTATCAGAAATGGTCACCCCTCCTCCGGAAGAAACCAAACCCTTGAGATTATGTGCCTGTTCGCCATTGCCCACCGAGTAAGGCAGATAAAGAGCTGGGATGCCAACGGCGGTTAATTCGGAAACCGTTGAGGACCCTGCCCTGGAAACAGCAAAATCGGCTGAAGCAATAGCTAGGTCCATACGGTCACAGTATTTGATCCTCAGGTACCCCTTTTGCTTTAGCGGCTCTAAATCTGACTTTCCACCAACGATGTGCATTACCTGCACGCCTGCGGCTTGAAGCAAGTCTCGTGATTTCTCTACAGTGTCATTGATTTTTTTGGCTCCAAGTGAACCACCGGTAACTAGGAGGGTAAATGTGTCAGGTTCTAAGCCAAAGTGTTTTCTGGCATTCTTCTGGTCTCGATTCTTAGAGATGGCTTCTATTTCTGAGCGCAGCGGCATTCCGACAAGGATTGAATTTCGCAAAGACGTACCCTCAAATGCAACACCAACTGCGTTAGCAAATTTCGCTCCGATTCGATTAGCCATGCCAGGTAGAGCATTGGCTTCATGCACAACTATTCGAATTTTTTCAAGCCTCGCCGCAACATAGGCAGGGGCACTCGCATATCCGCCAAACCCAACAACTATTCCAATGTTGTTTTTTCGAATCAACTCTCGTACCTCAGAAACAGCGCGCCAGAACCGAAGCGGAAACGCAATTGCATAACCATTTGGTCGCCTCGGGAAAGGTAATTTAGCGACAAAGCTGATTTCGTAACCACGGGCGGGAATTAAGTCGGCTTCAAGACCCTCTCGAGTCCCAAGCGCAATGATTCTAGAATCCGGTTCAAATTTTCTAATGCAATCTGCCAGAGCAAGAAGTGGATTTACGTGCCCGGCCGTACCTCCACCAGCTAATAAATAGTTAGTCATCGACGCGCTACTTGTCTCCTTCTGGCTACAGGCGTCGACGAGTTGCGACGCTCTATTCCCAGTGCTACCCCTATAGCGGCAAGCGTCGACAAGAGCGAAGAGCCACCAGAAGAAATTAGTGGAAGTGGTACACCTAGCACAGGGAGGAAGTTGAGAACAACAGCAATGTTGACTAGCGCCTGCAAGACAATCCAAGCCATAATGCCGATAAGAATGTAGCGTTCATAGTCACCAGGAGTCTTGAGCGTGATTTTGATCAAGATAAATCCGAGCGTTATAAAGAGCGCGGTAACCAAGACGGCTCCAACTAGGCCAAATTCTTCGCCTATGATCGCGAAAATGAAGTCATTCTCTACTTCCGGAATCCAGCTCCATTTCATCTTTGACTCCCCGAAGCCAGTGCCACCGACACCACCCGCGGCCAAAGCCCAGACGCCATGCTTGGCTTGCCAGTTGACGTCAAGCGGATCCGGAGCCGAAGGGTTCAACCAGGCGAGCACTCGGGCGCGTCTGGATGAACTTAGGTTGATGGCTATTGGAATTGCAACCACAGCTACTCCCGCAATAAAGCCGACTAATCGTCTGGGCATGCCGGCAATAGAAAGCTGTACTAAAACAATCAGGAACATAACGATGACTGTTCCTAGGTCGGAGCCAGCAAAGACTGCAACCATAGCAAGAACACCGTTACCGAATGCCGGCCACCAGGTGCGCGTCGGGTCGGTCATTTCGTTTCCACGACGTGTTAGGAATAGTGCGATGTTCATAATCATCGCTAATTTGAGAAACTCACTCGGCTGCAATGAGAATAAACCGAAAACGCTTATCCAGTTTTTGTTTCCATTCACGGCAGTACCGATTAGTAACACTGCACCCTGAAGTAGAAGCGAGCCCAAAAAGAAAGGTCGGGTGAGTTTCTGAAGTGCAGTTAAGGGAAATCTCGAAATTACGCCCATCCCAATTAACCCTGCGGTTGCCGCAAGTACTTGTTTCAGAAATACTGAGTAGGCGCCATTGCCAGCCTTAAGTGCATCAACATAAGACGCACTCAGCACCATCATCGAGCCAAAGATAACCAGAACAACTGTTATTCCTAGAAGTTGATTGAATTCTTTCGATTGGTGGCGAAATGTTTCAGAAATCCATTTTCCAAAATTGGATAGAGCACTCTCAGAGACATTTGCTAATTTTCCCGAGATTGCGGTTTTGGATTTGCGTTTCATGATTCCCCCAAAATGGCGCGCGCAAACTGATCTCCACGGTCTGAGTAGTCGCGAAATTGATCCATGGAAGCAGCGGCCGGCGCGAGCAGAACAACATCCCCCGCGTTTGCCACAGACCTGGCTGCCTCGACCACTCGCTCCATCACCTTGGACTTGTCGCGTTCACTTATTTCTATAACCGGCAAATTAGGGGCCTCCGATTCGAGCGCCGACAAAACCTCAGACCTATCAGCACCAATAACGATTGCAGTTTTGATTCGGTCGCTATTTCGCATTATGAGTGGACGAATATCCACTCCCTTTAGCAGTCCACCCACTACCCAAATAACATTTTCGAACGACCGAAGCGAGGCCTCTGCAGCGTGAGCATTGGTAGCTTTTGAATCATCAAACCAAAGCACTCCGTCCTCATTAGCTACAAACTCAATTCTGTGTTTGTCCAATTTGAAGTGCCTGATGGCTCTGCCAATTGCTTCCGGCTCGACATCGCAAGCCCTGGCAATTGCAGTTGCAGCGGCCACATTGGCCAATAGATGTGGAGTGATAACTCCAATCTGCCCAATTTCTTCGTGACTAGAAATCTGTGGCAGCTCTTTGGCGCGGTAAGGAAAGAAAGCCCGATCAATGAGGGAATCTTCCACATAGCCAACTTGAAGATCTGCGGGAAAGCCTCTGGTGAAACCTACTGCGAGGGTGTCCTCAGTGGCAACATCGGCATCTTTCATAAGGTCGATTGTTATTTCATCCTCGACGTTGTAAACGATTGCCTTTTTGGAACCCTGATACACCTTTGCCTTTGCTTCGATGTATTTTGCGAATGAGCCATGCCAGTCGATGTGATCCTCAGCGATGTTTAGGATCGCTGATATGAGTGGAATTGGATCAGACATGTAGTGCAATTGGAAACTCGACGCCTCAACAACCAAGAAATCGAAGCCCTCTGGGTGCCTTATGGCATCGAGAATTGGCACACCGATATTGCCACATGCAATTGCGCGCTTTCCACCCGAGATAAGCATCTGTTCCACAAGTTGAGTTGTGGTTGTCTTTCCATTGGTGCCCGTAATCATGACCCATTCGGCAATGCGTTCAGTCTTGTCACGCAACCGCCAGGCTAAATCAAAATCGCCCCAAATGGCTACGGAATTTTGCTGCGCCCACAACAGGAGGTCATCAGTTGGTTTGACTCCAGGTGAGACAACTATTACCTGCGGTGAAAATTCGGCGACGGCGCTAATTGCTTCATCGCCAGTTGCGCCAAAAAGACACTTGACTCCAAGAACATCAAGCAAATCCGCATGCTGTTCTTCAGCACGGTCGGCGACCACCAAAATTTGGGACCCGAGCTCTTGCAGAGTGTCTGCTACTGAAAAGCCAGAGACTCCCACTCCGTAAACGACAGCCCGTAGCTGGGTCCATTCTGAGTGCCAGCTGTTCAGCGAATCTAGGCTCAGCATGGCGGCCTAGCCGTAAATCCACTCGATGTAGAAAAGGCCAATTCCGGTGAGCACGCACAAACCGGCGATTATCCAGAATCTAACGACGATGGTAATTTCAGCCCACCCCTTCATCTCGAAATGGTGATGAAGTGGACTATTGAGAAACACGCGGCGACCGGTGCCTGTTTTCCATTTGGTCAGCTTGAAAAATACTCTTTGAATAATCACTGAACCGGTGACGATTACGAAAATTCCACCAATTAAGACCAGTAGCAATTCGGTTCTTGACATGATGGCAAGTGCAGCCAACGCTCCACCCAGCCCCAGAGAACCGGTATCTCCCATGAAAATTTGCGCGGGAGAAGTGTTCCACCACAAGAATCCAGCCAATGCACCGACCAATGAAGATGCCACGACTGCCAAATCGAGCGGATCGCGCGTGGAATAGCAAGATGAAACGTTTTCCAGTACGCCGCCACAGGCTTGATTGAACTGCCAGAATCCGATGATCGCAAACGCACCAATAGACATGATGCTCGATCCGGTTGCTAGACCATCCAAGCCATCGGCGATGTTCACACCATTTGAGGTACTGGCAACCAAGAAGTAAATCCAGACAACGAAAACACCGAGACCGATGACCGTTCCCAGGCTAAGAAAATCTATATTCAGATCGCGAAAAAGTGAAATCTTTGTTGATGCCGGGGTAAGGCCTGACTCATTTGGAAACTGCAGAGAAAGCACAGCAAAAACTACAGCCACAATTCCCTGACCCAGAATTTTTTGCCAACCGGTTAAACCTAAACTGCGCTGTTTGTGAACCTTGATGTAGTCGTCCAAGAATCCGACCAAACCGAGTCCCACCATCATGAACAGGACCAGGAGCGCAGATATTGTCGGAGTCTCAAAATTGACTAGTTTGCTTAGAAAATAGCCGACTAGTGCTGCAATAAAAATTACGACACCACCCATGGTCGGGGTGCCGTGCTTCGTGTAATGAGACTTTGGCCCATCTGCTCGAATGAACTGACCCCAGTTGAGTCGCTTGAACAACCAAATGAAGGCTGGTGTCAGAAGCAAAGTAATTGCCATGGAAATACCGCCGGCAAGCAATACCGCTCTCATCTACTGCACCTCCGCCAAAGCATCGCCCAAGAATCTCAAATTTGCCGATTTCGATGACTTGACCAGCACGATATCGCCAGAACCAAGCAAATCACGAACTAGGTCTAAAGCCTCGTCAATCGATTCAACAAATTTTGACTCGCCATCCCACGACCCTTCTTGAAGGGCCCCAAGGTGAATCAGTTTGGCTGCCTGACCAACCACAAAAAGTTGATCGATGTTCAAACGAACCACGAGGCGTCCAATTTCATCATGCTGGGCAACTGATTCAGGGCCAAGCTCGGCCATCTCCCCCAGCACTGCAATAGTTCTATGGCCCTGGCGGCCAAGCGAAGCGAGCGATTGTAAGGCGGCACGCATCGAATCCGGACTTGCGTTATAGGCATCATTAATGACCAATGAGCCGTTTGGACCGGGAAGCAATTGCATCCGCCAGCGCTCTGCCAGCTGAAGATCCTCTAGCGCGGAGATAGCGGTCGCAATGTCAAGACCCAGAACTTTGACCACGGTAAGCGATGCGAGAGCATTCATGACCTGATGTTCTCCAAGGATTTTCAAGTTAACCGATCCGTGTGATCTTCCATCAATCATCAAATCGAATATTGTGCCGTTTAGCGTTAGCGCGATATTTTCTGCTCTGACTTCGGCGTCGCTGACTGTGCCGAACCAGTACTTCGCGGCCTCTGTGAAATCCGCCATTTTTGTCACATAAGCGTCATCGGCGTTGAGCACTACGGCAGCATTTGGCTTTAACGCCTTCACTAATTCGCTTTTTATTTCAAAAGTTGTCTCGATACCACCAAACTCACCCACGTGGGCGAGACCAACCTTTAATTCGACCGCGATGTCTGGTTGACACATTTCTGCCAAGTACTTGATACTTCCGCGCCCGCCAGCGCCAAGTTCGGCAACTAGAAAATCGGTATCGAAGTTTGCCTTGAGCATTGAAATCGGAGCGCCAACCTCATTGTTGTAGGACTCGATTGGAGCAATCGTGTTTCCAAATTTTTCCAAAATTGTGCGCAACATGTTTTTGGTCGAAGTTTTACCGTTAGACCCGGTGATCGCAATAACTTTTAGACGCCCTGCATCATGTAATTTTGAAATAACGAAGGTCGCTAACCGACCAAGAGCAGCCACTGAATCCTCAACCAGAATTTGACTAAGTTCAGATTCCTGCTGAACTTCAACCACCGCCCCCGACGCGCCATTCTCACGAGCCGACTCGACAAATCGATGCCCATCAGTTACTTCTCCGGGTTTTGCTACAAACAACGAACCTGCAGTAACAAGTCGTGAGTCTGTTTCAACGGAGCCGGAAACTAGAACGTCTGGTCCGAGTAGTTCCCCACCCACGGCAGTTGCAATTTCTGACAACTGAAGCTGTATCAAACCCAACCCGCCTCTCGTAGGGCAGCCCGAGCTTCCGCTCTCGCCGAATAGGGGGTGCGCACACCTTGGATGTCCCGGTAATCCTGGTGCCCAGGGCCTGCCCAGAGAATTGAGTCCCCGGGCTTGGCTCTAGAGATAGCAACCCTTATAGCCTGCTCGGGAGGGCTAACTTCAAGCACTTCTAATTCGGGACGGCAGGCTCGAGCTGCCTCAACCAGAGTTTTCCTAATACTGGCTGGATCTTCGAATCGAGGATGGTGATCAGTGATGACTAGCAAATCCGACCCCTGCGCCGAAACCTGAGCCATCGCAGGCCTCTTCGTTGCGTCGCGATCTCCATCGGCACCGAAAACCATAATTACTTTGCCTGCGGTAACTTTTCGAACAGCGGCAAGTGTATTTAAGAAGGCGTCGGGGCTGTGCCCAAAATCCACGAAGACATTAGGTCCAGATTCGCCGGTAACCCTTTCGGTTCGACCCGGCATATAAACGTCTATCCCGTTTTCAAGCGCTAGCTTGATTTTTTGAAATTCGTAATTCGCTTGCAGAAGCATGACAATTGCAAGTGCAGCGTTGTATGCCATATGTGCGCCAATCATCGGCAGCGACGAATAAAGCTCTAAGTCATTCTCGCCGATTAACTTAAAGCCAGTACGAGTGGGACTCTCTTCGGTTATTTCAACTTTCCAGTTTGAGTTGATATCTTTACGACTGCTCACTGTGACAATAGGAATCTGCGATTTATCGGCAAATTCCTGGCCATAATCGGAATCTAGACAAACGACACCCTTGCGGGAATGAGCGGGAGTAAATAAAGCGAGTTTTGCACTTAGGTAATTTTCCATTGTGCCGTAGTCATCGAGATGATCGTGCGAAAGATTTGTGAATCCCGCTACGTCAAAAATAAGTCCATCGACTCGCTTTTGAGTCATGGCCTGCGCTGAAACTTCCACAGCAACGTCTGACACTTTGCTCTCGCGCATGCGTGCAATTAGGGCATGCATCTCCGTTGACTCCGGTGTAGTCAATCTGCTGACCACTACTTCCCCGGCAATGTGTCGCTCTGCCGTAGAAGTGAGTCCAGTAATTTTGCCCAACTGTCGAAGAATGGCCTCAAGAAGGTAGGTTGTGGAAGTTTTTCCGTTCGTGCCGGTTGTAGCAAATAATTTAGGCATCACTTCAGTCGAATTGCCGTAAACATATGCCGCTAAAGCACCCAACTTCTCTCTCGGGTTTTGCAATATCGCAATCGGAATATCGCGATTTTCAATTAACTCGGCTCCAGCGGAATCGGTAATCACGGCAACGGCACCCGCACTGATCGCTTGATTTGCATAATTGGCCCCGTGCGATTTCAGGCCCGGCATCGCCACAAAAAGATCGCCAGGTCTTAGGTCACCGGTGTTCATGCTGATTCCCAGGATCTCGGCGTTTCCCGCGCGCAAAAAATCTAAGCCGAAATTGGCGACCAGAGCCGCGAAGGACACCGGAGTGACGTGGTTCGGCCTGACCGTTGGAGGTATTTGTTGTTTCATTATTTCCACTCTGTCGCAATATTCGCCGATTTTGTGGTTGAAGGAGGCACACGATAGGTACGCAATACCTGCTGCATGATTGCCTTGAAAATTGGTGTTGCACCAAGTGAGTTGCTCACCGTGCGAGATTTGAATGCAGTCACCGCAACCACATATTGGGGATTGTCCGCTGGAGCCATACCGATAAATGAAATCGCGTGCAAATAGCCGTAGCGCCCAGTGGCCGGATCGATAATTTGGGCCGTGCCAGTCTTACCGGCTACTCGGTAACCAGGCACTGCTGCGTGACGACCGATACCACCTTGTTCTACTACCTTCTCAAGCATGTCAATTGTGGTTCTCGCTGTAGCTGGCGAAATTGCCTGCACACCAGGCTGCGAAGGCGTGGCGGAGAAATTGCCTTTTCCATCATCACAACCCTCAACGAGTCTTGGCTGAAGTCGAACTCCGCCATTTGCGATGGTCTGATACATCATTGCTGACTGAATTGGGGTGACCGAAAAACCTTGGCCAAACATTGATACATACTTTTTAACATTGTCCCATTGGCCGATTGGCAGCACGATTCCCGATGACTCACCAGGAAAATTGATTGCGGTTTTCTTGCCCATTCCAAATTTTGTGAGAATGTCAAAACGCGTAGCTACCGGAACGGCTTGACCAAGTTTCATGATTCCAGTGTTTGAAGAATCACGCAGCACACCGGTCAATGTGAGTTTGTCATTTCCGTGTTGGTGCGAATCAGTAACTCGATAGCCATCGCTGTTTGGTACCGTCCATCCGAATGGAGCAATGACTCTTGACTCCGGCGTAGCTTTACCTGTTTCGATTAGCGAAGCGGCGGTGATTGCTTTAATTACAGATCCCGGTTCGAATTGAGACTCAAAAATTCTGGCGTGACGAGCTGCCTCAGTCGACTTTCCTGGAGCATTTGGATCCATAGTCGGAGCCTCGGCCGCCACCAATACCCTGCCGGTTTTTACCTCAATAACAACGGCGGTGGCCCAGTCTGCTTTTAAGCTCGCCCAGTTTGAAGTAAGAACCTGCTGAGAAAAATATTGCAGATCAGCATTGATGGTGAGTTTCACGTTTTTGCCGTTTACCGCACGGGTGGTTGTAACCACGCTAGACGGAATCTTTATTCCATCTTCTCCCTTTTCAAAAGTTTCTTTGCCATCAACGCCAGCCAGGCAACTATTCATCTCACTCTCAATGCCACCCATCGGCTTACCGTCGGTAGTCAAGAACCCGATCAAACTTCCAGCGAGAGCTCCACTTGGATAGGTGCGAGAAGGCACAGCATCAAAATAAACCCAAGGAATATCGAGTTTCTTTAGCTGAGCGTAGGCATCTGTTGTAACGCCGCGCTTAACATTCGAATACTGACCGGTGCCAATAATTTTTGCCAAAACTTCTTCTGGTGTCATGCCAAGAATCCCGGCCATTTGAGCAGCAATTTGTTCCACCGGAATCGTTGTACTCACGCCGTTAATTTTTTTTGTCACCGGCTTGACATTTACTGGAGCAACATTGATGTCGTACTTGAGCACGGTTTTGGCTAGAGGTCGCCCAGTCGAGTCAACGATTTGACCTCGAATTGCTGGAACTACCTGCGTGACAGAACGGCTTGCCAGCGAAATCTTGTTGATGTCACCGGCCTGGAATATCTGAATTTGAATTAGGCGACCAGCAAAAATTAGACCCAAAACCACCACTACCGCGGCAAAAAAGCGCAAACGTTTATTGGGGTTCCCTGGCTGCATGAAACTCATGTTGCCTGCCTTGCTGCCCTGGGGATTAGTGGGTTGGTGATACTGGAATGCTTGTTGCAGGCAAGGTTACTGGCTTTGTAACGATTACAGACTTAGCGACATTCGGAGAGATTGGACTGTCCGCTGCAGCTGGGGTCAGAACCGACTCCTGAATCAACGCAGCCGATGCAATATTGTTTTTTGCAACACGACCAGCGGTGTTCAGGGCAGACTTTGGCTTTCCAAAAACCTTCTGGTCCTGGATGCGCAAAAAGACCGGGTTTGCGTTGGCAATCATTCCAAGTGCCTGTGCCGAATTTGCCAGATTTTGCTGAGAACTCAAAGAGTCGACCTGTTGACCAATGATCTGACTTTGAGTGGTCAACTCAATCTTCTCCAGCTTGAGGTTACGAAGGTCGTAAGCACTCTGCGAAAGCGCGATGTCGAGAACTAGCTTCAATATCTGAATGACTACGAATGCAATCACAACCGTGCGAGCAATGGCAACTCCGTGCTTTTTGCTTCGAACTACTCCAGATACCTTTCCAATCTTGATTGAACGAGCGATTGGCTTGGTTGGACTAGTTAGGCGTGCGATGCTCATGCTGCTCTCCGGATCTTTTCTGCTGCGCGAAGTCGAACTGATGCCGCGCGTGGATTTTCTTGAATTTCTTTTTCAGTGGCCTGCTCTGCACCTTTGACAATCAGGCGAAGAACTGGAGCGTGTTCTGGTAACTCGATTGGTAGATCGATTGGCGCAGAAGAGGTAGACGCGGCAACGAGTGCCTGCTTCACGATTCGGTCTTCAAGCGAGTGGTAGGCCAGAACCAACAGGCGGCCACCTACAGAGAGCGCTTTGACAACAGCAGGGATGGTCGCTTTCAGCACTTCAAGCTCGCGATTTACTTCGATTCTGAGCGCCTGGAAAACACGCTTAGCCGGGTGCCCCTTGCTCTTTCCAGGGATGAATGGGACTATCTCAACAATTAACTTGGCCAGGCGCTGGCTACTGGTAAACGGTGACACTTTTCGCTCACGGATGATTGCTGCTGCAATCTGCTTGGCGTAGCGCTCTTCGCCGAATTCTTTGAAAATGTTTGCCAGTTCTGGCTCTTCATACTGATTCAAAATTTCGGCAGCAGTAAGTTCCTCGCTCGCATCCATTCGCATATCCAGTGGAGCGTCGTAGGAGTAAGCAAAACCGCGATCGGCCTCATCTAGTTGCATTGAAGAAACGCCTAGATCGAGCAGTACCGCCTGAACACTCTCGATTTCAAAACTTGCTAGTACATCAAGAATTTGGTCGTAAGTAGCGTGGGCAAACTTAACTCTTGATCCAAAGCGCTCGAGTCGCTTGCCGGCAAGATCAATCGCGTTTTGATCGCGGTCGATACCTATAACAGTCAATGAAGGGAACTTCTCAAGAAATGCCTCAGTGTGACCACCCAGGCCCAAAGTGCAGTCGACCAAGATCGCGTCATTGGATGTCAGTGCTTCACCAAGAATTTCGATGGTTCGTTCGAGCATTACTGGCACGTGCAATTCAGCAACTGACTTTTCGTTTGAGTTCATAGTCTCCGGGAAGACCCTGGTGTTAGAACCCCATCCATTCCTGCGAGCTTGGTTTTCGCGTTTTTCTGGCTTCGGGGAAGAGAGCCAGCGGTGAACGGGTGGAGATCTAACCTCAGGGGCTAGATGATTCCCGGAATCACCTCCTCCGAAATGTTGGAGTAAGGATCCTCTTGTCCGGCTAGGAATGCATCCCATGCCTTGGCATCCCAAATTTCTGCGTGATTTCCAACGCCAATAACGACAAGCTCGCGAGAAAGGCTCGCGTAGTCGCGCAGAACGGCTGGCACAGTAACTCGACCCTGCTTGTCAGGAGTCTCAGAGTGGGCACCCGACATGAACACGCGAGTGTAGTTTCGAGCCGCCTGATTTGTGAGCGGCGCCTGATTGATTGCCTCCGCTCGAGCCTTGAACTCGGCGGCGCTAAAAACTAGAAGACAGGCATCTTGACCGCGAGTGATTACCAATCCGCTATTGAAAACTTCACGGAACTTGGCCGGAAGAATTACGCGACCTTTGTCGTCCAGCTTTGGTGTGTGTGTACCTAGCAACATTAGAAACCCCCTCTCCAGATAGCCACTTTGTCTATAAACTCCACTTTACACCACTTTCCCCCACTTATGGTTGATTTTGGCGTGTTTATATAACAATTTGATAGACACACCCCAATAATTTAGCGGGTTTAAGCAGTGGAGGGAAATCCCAGAATCTAAACCAATTTGGGCAAATTTGCGCCAGATGGGGCAGCCTTAAGGCAAAAAACCACCCCTGAGGGTGGTTGTGAAGCGGTCAGTTACTCCTAGTTGCCTGGATCCCTGCGCTTATCCCAGCGATTTTCGAAGAAACTACCGGAATTCTTTGGCTTTGAAGACGACTTTGTGGCTGATCCAGAAACCGCGCGTCCCACCGGATTTGCGCTAGCTATGAGTAATCCGGCCAAAGCCACCAGGAAACCCGCTACCCCGAAAGCAATCAGGTGAGAAATAGCCCCAAAAATCAAGAGCGACATGCCGATTATGGCAATCAAAGCTCCGGCGATGAGTTTTGCTGCTGAGTTGGTTGGTTTGGCAGCTTTTTGGCTCATTTTTCGAGCAAAAGCGTCATCACCTCCGGTCAAGTCGCGCTCTAACTGCTCAAGCACTTTTTTGTCGTATTCCGACAGACCCATAACCAACCTCCTTAGTTCGAGCATAAATAGCCAAGGGTTCTTTGTAAACCGGCAGTTACTGCCTACGATTAGCCTGTGCTGGAATCTAACATCCTCCTTCAACTGATTCAGAATGAATTAGATGAGTTTTGCGCGGAGCGCCGCCGAGAATTTGCCGGCATATCGGAAGACTTATTTCCACTAATCGATTATGCGAAATCGCTAATGGCCGGTGGCAAGAGATTCCGAGCACAATTCTGCTACTGGTCGTGGGTGGGTCATTTAGACCAATCGCACCAATTGACCGATGCTGAGCAGGAACGCGCGCTCAAAGCGATGGTGAGTATTTGCGCGGCTCTCGAAATGTTTCACGCCGCAGCCCTAGTTCATGATGATCTGATCGATCAATCTGACACTCGTCGAGGGAAACCGGCAGTACACAAGAGCTTTGAAGAATTGCACAAGCACAATAACTGGTCAGGTCAGCATGAACGCTTCGGGCTAGCTGGTTCGGTATTGGTTGGCGACTTGTTGCTGAATTGGAGTAGCGAAATTTTCGGCAACGCGCTTCAGTACGCACCAAGCCGCGAAATTGAACTTGCCTGCAGGGCAGAATTTAGCCGCATGCGCGTTGAAATTATGGCGGGACAATACCTTGACGTCTTAGAGGAAAATGCCGGAGCACAGCGCGACGCAAGCGAGGCAGTCGCGAGAGCAAATCAAGTGATGCTTTATAAGACGGCTAAATACTCGATTGAAGCCCCATTGTTGATTGGTGCCGCTTTTGCCGGCGCCGACATTGCAACTCGTGCTGCAATTGAAAAATTCGCCATTCCACTTGGCCTAGCATTCCAATTGCGCGATGATGTGCTCGGCGTATTTGGTGATCCTAAAATTACCGGCAAGCCGGCTGGGGATGATTTACGCGAAGGCAAGAGAACTGTTTTAATCGGCCTAACCCGAGAAATCCTGACCGGTTCCGTTAGAAACGTTTTCGACGAAATGTTGGCTGCCAGAGATATCAACAGCGATCAAATAGCTTTCCTTCAGCAAACTATCATCGGCTCCGGCGCCCTAAAAAAGACAGAGGCCATGATCGAAGAACTCGGTAACCAAGCTTTAGAAAATCTAGGCGGAATGACCTTGGAATCAAGTGGTAAGAGCGCCCTGGTCGAGCTGGCTAAACAAGTAATGAATAGGGATAAATAAAACTAGAGTGCCAGTGCTTGGGCCAGCCTGCGTATTTCTGCCTTCTTGCCAGCTACCAACGCCGCCATTGGTGTGGTTCCCAGAATTTCGTTTGGTGTGTAAAGCCATTCAATTGAGCCTTCAAGACTGAATCCCGCATCCAAAAGCACAACTATTGTTCCGTGAAGACTAGCCAGCGGTTCAGAACCAACAACAATCTCGGCTGGCACGTATTGCACGCCATCGCGCTTGACCGAAATCAAGTGATGATCTTCGATAAGCCGGCGAACCCTTCCCAGCGGAATGCCTAAGCGCTCCGCCACGTCTGGCACCGTTAGCCATTCTGAAACATTCGATAAAACGTTACTCACACCTAAAGATTGCCACACCGAGCCGCTTCTCGGGGATATTGCTCTTGCCGTGAAACGATATGCCTTTGAGGCACTAGAAATTATGGGCGAGTTGAACGAA
>JBEGPH010000013.1:0-14618 GCA_041181555.1 Actinomycetota bacterium
GCTGCCTCTGCTTCCTTCTCGTTCTTGAATTCCTGCTGCTTAGGGCTCTTTAGGAACCAATAGGCCAGCACCGGAACGATAGTCAAAGATACAAAGAGTGAGGCAACCAAAGCGATTGCGAAGGTGAAACCGAATGGACGGAACAGCTCACCAATTAGACCGCTGACCAGTGTGATCGGGAAGAACACGGCAACCGTGGTGATAGTTGCAGCGGTAATCGCGCCGGATACTTCTCGAACGGCACGTAGTACAGCTTTCTTCTTTGGCTCACCATAGGCCAAGTGGCGGTTGATGTTTTCGATAACCACAATCGAGTCATCAACTACACGACCAATCGCGATGGTCAGCGCTGAAAGAGTAAAGAGGTTGAGCGAGTAACCCAGCGAACCCAAGCCAATAAAGGTAATCAATACCGAGGTTGGAATGGAGATTGCGGTTACCAGGGTTGAGCGCACTGATAGCAGGAACAGCAGAATCACGATGATGGCAAAGCCAAGACCTAAAAGACCTTCAGTGGAAAGATTTTCCAGCGACTTTTCTACATACGGAGCCTGGTCGAAAATCGTGACGATCGAAACTTCGCCAAGTTTCTGCTTTAGTTCAGCGATCTTCTTTTCCACTCCGTGCGATACAGCGACGGTGTTGGCGTCCTGAGTTTTTGTGATTGAAATCGATAAAGCAGACTTACCGTTTACGCGAGCAATGCTAGTAACCGGAGAGTTTTCATAAACCACCTTGGCCACATCGCCAAGTCGAACCGCGGTGCTTGATGTCGAAACGCTAGGAATGCTTGGAATAGAAATTCCGCTTGGCATGCCTGGGAAGCTTGGAATCGAAGGCTTGCTGCTAGTAACTGAAGTCTTTGAGCCGATGAGCGGTAGGTTCTTTAGATCGGTTAGTGAGTTGACTGCAGTGCCAACCTCAACCGAGATTGAACCCTTGGCGTCGTCAATGGTGCCGGCTGGAACGACAAAGCCGTTGGCTTGAAGTGCCGAGACTACAGATTGCTGAGATAGACCATTTGCGGTGAGCTTGGCTTGATTGAAAGTTAGGTTAATTCGCTTCTCAACCACGCCGGCGACTGTGACATCTCGAACACCACTGATTGAGGAAAATAGCGGCTTGGCCACGTCTTCAAGGGTTTTGCCAAGCGCTTCGTTATTTCCGCTGTTCGCAGAAACACCGAGCGCGATGATTGGAACTGAATCAAAAGAGCCGCTTAGAACCTTGGCCGTCGCATCTGCCGGCAAAGTGACCGAAGCCAGCGCCGCATTTAGCTTTTCCGTTACCTTGCTGGTTGCTGTGCCGTATTCAAACTCAACTCGAAGAATAGAGATGTTGCTCTGCGAGGTGGTGGTTGACGAAACCAAACCGTCCAGGGCTCGCACTGCCGTCTCAATCGGCTGGCTAACCTGCTTGTCGATTACCTCAGGGGAGGCGCCGATGTAGGTGGTCACAATTGCTGCCTGAGGGGTCTCAATCGATGGGATGAGCTCCTGCTTTAGCGAGCCGAGGGAGACAAATCCGAAAATTGCC
The DNA here is from genome assembly GCA_041181555.1 of Actinomycetota bacterium. GTDB lineage: Bacteria > Actinomycetota > Actinomycetes > Actinomycetales > Microbacteriaceae > Rhodoluna. Next base: position 1,537 of record JBEGPH010000013.1, read on the forward strand.
ACAATTGCGGTGATTAGGGCAACAACCGAGCGGTTCGCGAGGCTGAGTTTGGCTAAACGGTGCACTTTTTATCCTTAGAGGCTAGATACTACTTAGCCTAACCAAGGACTACTTGGCCTTATTCCGCGCTTTGATCAGGCTGGCGATGGCCGAAATGGCGATGGAGGCCACGATAACCACCAGCGAGGTTTCGGTAGAAATCTCAGGCGCCCAGTAGATGTGCTTACCGCCGTTGATAAATGGAAGTTCATTCACGTGCATTGCGTGAGCAACCAGCTTGAATCCAATGAAGCCCAAAATCACCGCTATGCCGTACTTGAGATACTCCAGCTTGTCTAGCAAGCCACCCAAGAGGAAGTAGAGCTGACGAAGACCCATGAGAGCGAACACGTTTGCGGTGAACACAATGAAAGCGTCAGTGGTGATACCAAAGATTGCCGGAATCGAATCGAAAGCAAACATTACATCGGTAACTGCAATCGCAATGAACACCAAAAGCAGCGGCGTTAGTGCTCGTTTACCATTTACGCTGGTGCGAATTTTCATTCCGTCAAATTCATCAACCACGTGCACACGCTTGCGCAAAAGCTTGATTAACTTGCTTTCGCTTTCTTCTTCATCTTCGTGACCACGGAATGCCTGGTGGTAAGCGGTATAGAGCAAGAACGCTCCAAAGATGTAGAAGATCCAACTGAAGTTTTCAATCAGAGCAGCGCCTAGCAAAATAAATATTCCGCGCAAGATTAGCGCCATGACTATGCCGACCATCAATACTTCTTGCTGCAATTTCTTCGGCACCTTGAAGCGCGACATGATGATTACAAAGACAAAAAGATTGTCGAGGCTCAGGCTGTATTCGGTGAGCCAACCGGCAATAAACTCGGTGGCCTTTGTGCCACCAGCGTTGAGCCCTAGAAGTGCCGCAAAAATCAGAGCCAGTGCTGCGTAGAAACCAACCCAAAGAGTTGATTCCTTGGCGCTTGGAACGTGAGGGCGCTTGAAGATCAGTAAAACATCTGTAAGCAAAATCGCGGTAACCACGATCATCGAGATGATTTCGAAGTTTAGGTAGGCAGTCTTGTCCATTGCCAATAAGTCTAAACGCGAACCAGTTTTTGAATAACCTCTTCGAAAGCTCGGTTGTGGGTATCCACGTCATCCTTGGTCGCGGTTGGGCACATCAATGCCATGTTGTGGAAAGGAGTGAGCAGCACACCACGATTAGCCAAATAAAGGTGGATGAAATCCTCAAGTTCGTGGTCGGCGGATTCCGCCGCTGCTGTGCCGGTAATCGGGTAAGGCTTGGCAAAGCGATATTCGGCCCTGGCACCAAGCTGGTTGATTGACCATGGCAGCGAATACTTTTCGAAGAGAGCGTTCACCGTGTCTGTGTAATAGGTGGCCAGGTCGATCATCTTGGCAAAGTTTTCTTTGGTGAGTACTTTCTCAAGGGTCGCCCTTGCTGCCGACATAGATAGCGGGTTACCGGCCAGAGTGCCGCCAACGCCGCCCATGTCAATTAGGTCAAGATCGGTGCGGCTTAGCACGCGTTCAGCTAGCTCGTCGCTGAGTCCGTAAGTACCAATCGGGATTCCTCCGGCGATGGCCTTACCTATTACGAAAACGTCAGGCTCGAGTGCGTCTCGCCGAGTCATACCTCCCCAGTCGGCCGAGAAGGTGTGGGTCTCGTCAATGATCAGAAGAGCATCGTATTTGCGGGTGAGCTCTCTCACCGCCTGAAGATATCCAGGTTCAGGCAAAACAATGCCGATGTTGGTCAGCGCCGGTTCCATCAAAACTGCCGCCACGTCACCCTTGGCAAGCTCACGCTCCATCCCTTGAATGTCGTTGAACTCTGCAACTCGCGAAGTCAAAGTTACGTCAACAGGTGAACCAACATTTCCAGGACGATTCATGCCAGTGCCATCGGGAGAAGTGACAATCAATGATTCGTCCACAGAGCCGTGATAGCAGTAGGAGTGAAAAAGAATTTTTGGTTTGCCGGTAATTGCGCGAACCAATCTGATCGCCCAACGATTCGCGTCGGTTGCGGTAAGCGAGAAACTCCATTTCGCCATTCCGAAACGTTCGGTTAGATTCTTGGCAACCCATTCCGCGTCTTCGGTCGGCATCATTGTGGTAAGTCCACCAAGATTCTGCACGCGGTTCACAATCGCTGCTACCACTTCAGGCGACTTATGACCAGCCATGGCTCCAGTGTCACCTAGGGCAAAGTCAATATATTCGTTGCCGTCAATGTCCCAAACTCGATTTCCCTCAGCTCGTTCAAAGTAAATCGGAAAGCCAGTGGACTTCTTGTTCATCCAAGTCATAGGCACGCGGCCAAACAGGTGATCTGCATTTTGATATGCGGCTTTGGATTTTGGGTGCGCAGCCTCAAAAGCTGCAACTTCAATTTGATTTAGTTCGGCAAGGTGGTTGCGGTCAATCATGATTTTCAGCCTACTGATTTATAAGCATTGAAACACCGACCACCAAGCCGAGTCCAGCGACTAGCCAGCGCATGATTTTGGGGTCAACTTTGCGCAAAATCAATGGGCCGATTCTGCCACCGACAAAGAATCCGATAGCCATTGGCAAAGCGAAAAGCCAAGCCACCTGACCGGAAAAGACAAACAAAATCATCGCCATCGTGTTGGCGAAAAACATCAATACATTCTTCAGAGAGCTAGCCACCATGAGGTTCACACCCGCGGCCAGAATCATGATTGCTGTGGTTGCGCTGCCGGCCCCAGCACCAAAATAACCACAGTAGAGACCCACCAGGTACATGACCAAGGCCAACTGCCACGGGCGCCGCAGGATTCGCTTTGAGTTCTCACGCCTTGGGATCATCACCACGAAAGACGACGCAATTATCAAAAGCGGAGCAATAAGACCGAAGGTAACTGAATCGGTATTTAGCAGCAACAGTCCACCCGAGATACCGCCTAAGAGCACAACCGGAATAAGACGTTTTAGCAGTGGCTTCTGGGTTTCCCATTCGGGTTTCGATGCCGAGATTGATCCAAAACTAAGGGCTGAAAGGGCAATCGTGTTGGTCACGTTGGCTTGAATTGGACTTAATCCCACCAATAAAAGAGCTGGGTAGCTGGCAACACTAGCTAAGCCTGCTATTGAACCGGTGAGACCCGCGGCTATGCCGGCAAGAATTAGAAAACCAAAAGTCGGAAAGTCCACGTCCACCTGTTCGAAGTATCTCCAACAGCCTAGGTCATTCAAAACAGCAAAGGCTAAACTTGGAAAGTTGCCCTCGTAACTCAGTGGATAGAGTAGGAGCCTTCTAATCTCTTAGTCGCAGGTTCGATTCCTGCCGGGGGCGCGATTTTTCAATTTGAGATGATCTTGTTGAGTTCTCTGACTAGGTCTTGCTGGTGTTTTTGAGTATTGATGTCATTTCTTAGATACGACGTCGTGTAACCAAAACCAACTCGCGCGTCTAAACTCGCCCAACCAGCCTGACCGCCGAGACCATTGTGCCCAAACCCGCGATGACCAGGCATTACAAAGTGCTCAGAATTTGGAAGCATAAAACCAGTGCCCCAGGCAGGGTAAGGCGGCGGTTCGTGCCAAACATTTTCACCGAATGAGGCGGGTTTTGTTGCATCTTCAAGTGTGTGGTCATCCGCGATTCGCAGACCATCAGTTTCAATCACTGCGGCCGAGTAAATCTTTGCCAGAGCACGAGCGTTGGTAATGCCTCCGGCACCGGCGATTTCGATTGCAATTGTTCTTGGATCGTTGAACCCGTTTTCACCTGTCGGGTCCACCGGTAGTGCACCGCCAAGGGTCATTGCTTTCTCTACCCAATATTGATCAGAGCCATTTGCAGGATTGGAACTCTTGAAGTTGCCATCGCTCACCAGAGGTGCGAGTCGATCGATTTCGGATTTTGGAAGACCAATCCAAAAATCAACTTCAAGTGGCGATGCGATGTGTTTCTGAATGTAATCGTTTGCAGACATGCCAGTGACACACTGAATCAGTTTGCTGACTAGGTGTCCAAATGTGAGTGCGTGATAGCCAAAAGCGCTTCCCGGAGCCCAAAGCGGTGCCTGTCTAGCAAGCTCTTCTATCAGTGAGTGGCCATCTAAAAGTTCGGGATAACTTAGGTCTTTGCGAGGAGCACTCAATCCAGCGCGATGCTGCATGAGGGTAGCGACAGTTATATCTTGTTTTCCTGCTTCAGCAAATTCTGGCCAGTACTTCGCCACCGGCGCCTGTAAATCAAGTAGCCCTTGAGAAACTAACTGTGCGATTACGAGTGAAATTATTCCTTTGGTGCACGAAAATACTGTCGAAATAGTTTCTGAACGCCACGGGTGACCCGGCTTCGCATCACCTTGCCAGGCATCGACTACGAGGTTTCCGTTTTGGTAGACCGAAAATGATGTTCCGCCTGCAGGGTTTTCTGAAGCTTGTGACGCAAATAGATCCGCGAGCGATTCGAATCCGCTCTCGACTACCCAGTCTTTGGAGTTATTGGTCAAAGAAATTACTTTCTAATGGTTCGAAAGCTACTTGAGCAGCGATGCCATCTGCTTGTAGATGATGTTTGCAGCCATGATTGGATTTAAACGCGATAGCCGATCCATCATGGTCGCGTCAGAACCGATTGTGATTCTCGGCTTGTTTGCCTCTATGGCATCAACCATTGCCTTTGCCGCAACCGGTGCAGGGGTGGTCTTGAACTTACTCGCAGCAGAGTCGGCGTCGGCCGGCATTGCCATGCCTGAGTTTTGAGCAATGTTAGTAGCGATAGCACCAGGGAAGACCACAGTTACACCCACCTTTGTATCCAAAAGTTCGGAGCGTAATCCTTGGGTGAATAGATTTATGGCTGCCTTGGATGCGCCGTAAACGGTTTGACCAGGTACCGGTGCGTAGGCGCCCATTGAAGAAACATTGAGAATGTGTGCTTCTGGTCGTGTTAGCAGTGCTGGAAGGAATGCCTTGACCATTAGCAGCGGGCCAGTGAAGTTAACATCCATAACTTTGTGCGCTGATTCGAGTGAAAGCTCCTTCACATGTACAAATGGCTGAATGATGCCCGCGTTGTTGATGAGTGCATCAACCTTGCCCATTTTCTTTTCGATGGCCGCTGGCAGCGCTGCGACTTTCTTTTCGTCGGTTATGTCGATTACAAAAGTTTCAACTGTGCCCTTGAGCGCATCGGCAAGTCTTTTTGTTTCAGCAAGAGTTTCCTTGCGCATGTCCAGAGCAGCAACTGCTGCACCACGGCGAACAAGTTCGAGAGTGAGCTCGCGCCCCATGCCACTTCCGGCTCCGGTAACCACTACGAGTTTCGTGTTGACCTTCATGTTGAGCTCCTTCTCTTGGCCTCAACTTGACTATAACCCCGAACTAGAGGGCAAATTCTCCGAGGTCTACCTTGAGGAATTCGGCGATTGATTCGCTAACCAACTTGTGGTCATCCCGCTGAGGTACACCCGAAACGGTAATTGATCCGACCAGACCCTCGCCCTTGATTCGCACCGGGAAGCAACCGCCAGCCGGTGCAAAGTTCTCTTTGTCCCAGCCTTCGGCATCAGGGTCGACTAGACCGAGCACGGCACGAAGATTGCAGGCATATGAGGCGGTGTGAGTCTTGTAAACCAGATTGCGCTTGCGCCTCGTCCAGTCGAAATTTTCCGAATTTGTGCCGGGCATTGAGTGCATGTACCAAATGTCGTCACCGTGACGGATATCGATTACAACCGCCCAGCCCAAGGTGTGTGCTTTGTTGCGAATGGCTGTTCCAATAGTGAAGGCGTCGTCCTGAGTGAAACCGGGAAATACCAAGAGTTCTTCTTGGTGAAGAACTTTGGCTAGGTCTTGCTGCTCTTGGCTCATGATTTATGTGAGCTCGAACTGGCCGCCCTCGATCTGTCCCTGCTTGCGGTAGAGGTCGAGTTTCTGGCGGGTATCTGCGATATCGAGGTTGCGCATTGTGAGCTGGCCGATGCGGTCGGTTGGGCCGAACGCGGAGTCCTCAGTGCGCTCCATTGAAAGCTTCTCTGGGTGGTAGCTAAAGCCCTCGCCCTGAGTGTTCAAGATTGTGTAGTCATCACCGCGACGAAGGCGAAGAGTGACAGATCCGTTTACCGCACTGGCAACCCACTTGGTGAGTGATTCGCGAAGCATCAGGGTCTGTGGGTCGAGCCAACGTCCTTCGTAAAGTAGTCGACCCATGCGGCGACCCTCTGCGTGGTAGTTAGCGATGGTGTCTTCGTTGTGAATCGCGCTGAGTAGACGCTCGTAAGCAACATGAATCAGTGCCATGCCAGGCGCTTCATAAATACCGCGGCTCTTGGCTTCGATGATGCGGTTTTCGATTTGATCGCTGATACCGAGACCGTGACGTCCACCAATTTCGTTGGCCTTGTAGAACAGTTCTACTGCGTCTTTGAAAGTTTCACCGTTGATGCTCACTGGGCGTCCCTGAACAAACTTAATGGTGACGTCTTCGCTTTCAATCTTGACGTTTGAGTCCCAGAACTTCACACCCATGATTGGTTCGACGATTTCGTAAGAGGTGTCGAGATGTTCAAGTGTTTTAGCTTCGTGAGTCGCGCCAAGCATGTTGGCATCAGTTGAGTATGCCTTTTCTACTGAAGCACGGTATGGAAGTTTGCGCTCGAGTAGCCACTCAGACATCTCCTGGCGTCCGCCAAGTTCGCTCACGAACTGGGCATCAAGCCAAGGCTTGTAAATACGAAGGTTTGGGTTAGCGAGAAGGCCATAGCGGTAGAAGCGCTCGATGTCGTTGCCCTTGTAAGTGCTGCCATCGCCCCAGATTTCCACACCATCGTTTTGCATGGCACGAACTAGGAGAGTGCCGGTAACCACGCGACCAAGTGGAGTGGTGTTGAAGTAAACCTTGCCACCGGTGCGAATGTGGAATGCGCCACAGGCAATCGCGGCTAGGGCTTCTTCAACAAGTGACTGGCGGCAGTCGACTAGGCGACCAGCTTCTGCGCCGTATTCCTGGGCGCGAGCGGGAATTGAGTCGATGTCATCCTCGTCGTACTGACCAAGGTTTGCGGTGTAGGCAAATGGGATAGCGCCTTTTTCACGCATCCAAGCCACCGCTACCGAGGTGTCGAGACCGCCAGAGAAGGCAATTCCGACTTTTTCGCCGATTGGAAGGGATGCGAGAACTTTAGACATGCCTTAAGGCTACCGAATAATGGCAGTCAGCGGGCTGTGCAGGAGGCGATTAAGTGGGTTGCTGCTGGGTAATGCAGTGAATTCCGCCACCCCGAGCAAAGATCTCTCGTGCATCAACCAGGATGATTTCACGATCCGGATAGCAATCCTGAAGAATTGCTCTGGCTTTCTCATCATTTTCGTCGTCAAAGGCACAAAGGATTACTCCACCATTAACCAGGTAGTGGTTTACATACGAATAGTCCACCCAGCCAATTTCATCGCGAAGAACTTTTGGAGCCGGAATAGGTAACGGCGTGAGACCGGCATCCAGAATAGTTTGTTTCACTTCGGCACTTACCAGGAAATCTGGATGGCTCTGATCTTGCTGATCGTGAAATAAAACAGTGGTTTCATTGACAAAGCAGGCGACGATGTCGATGTGTCCCTGCGTGCCATAATCTTCGTAGTCGCGAGTGAGGCCGCGCTTGAACCAGATGACCTCGTTCGTACCGAGTAGTTGGTTCAACTCTTCTTCAACTTGAACTTTGGTGGCATTTGGGTTTCGGCGTTCACCAAGTTGAACGGTTTCAGTCACCAAAACTTTTCCGGCTCCGTTTACGTGAATACCGCCACCTTCGTTAACCAGCCAACTCCGTTTACTTGGAACGTTTTGATTCTTGGCGACAACTTCAGCTACCCGATCATCCAAATCCCAATTTGCCCAATTTTCCTGAGCACCCCAACCGTTGAATTGCCAATCAACTGCAACCAATTTGTTTTCTGTGGATTTCACAAAGGTGGGGCCGATGTCGCGCATCCATCCATCATTTAATTCGCAGATGATTAGCTCTATTTTTGAATCCAGAAAACTTTTCGCAAACGCTAAGTCTTCCTCACGTACCATCATCTTCACAGGTTCGAACTTCACAATGGCGTTTGCCACGTTCGACCAAGCCTCGTAAGCGGCAAGTCGGTCCTGTTCTCGGCTACCAAGAGTGTATGGTGCACTCGGCCAAGCCATCCATGTGCAGCTGTGGGATTCCCACTCTGCAGGCATGTGAAATTGAGAGTTATTCATTCGGCGCTACTAGTGCCTGATATGTGTCGGGGCGGCGAGTTTCCAAGAATGGAAACAGGTCTAGCCAATCCTGTCGCTGATCCAAATCTAGGTCGGCAACCAAGACTTCATCTCCCTCTCGATCGGCTTGCACGAGGATACGGCCATAGGGATCACAGATGAAACTAGAACCGTAGAAGGTCACCTTTCCTTCGTTGCCCCAGCGGTTTGGTACCACCATGAATAGCCCGTTAGCGATAGCGTTTCCGACGATTACCTGACGCCATAGCGGCTCAGTGTCGAAATCGGGGTGATCTGGCTCGCTGCCGATTGCGGTTGGGTAGCAGAGGAGTTCGGCACCGCGAAGCGAGTAATTGCGCGCTACCTCAGGAAACCATTCGTCCCAGCAGGTTGGTAATCCCACCGACGTTTCGGTGTCGCCAAGGGATACCCGATAAACCGGATATGGTTCTGGTGCTGCTGGGCCCTTGGCGAAATATTTGTCTTCGTAGTAGCCGGCAGTAATGGGAATGTGTAACTTTGGGGTTCGTGCAATTAGTTGCCCCGAAGGTGAAACCAAAACAGCAACGTTCAGACCAAGACCATCTTCTCGAATTTGTTTTTGAAACAACGAGATGTGCACAAATACCTTGTGCTTAGCAGCCTGTTCTTTGGCGAATGTCAGACTTGGTCCATTCTCCAAATCTTCAGCTGTTTCATCAGGTGCTGCGTTTGGAAGAGTATCCGCCATGTATCTGCTGAGAGTTAACTCTGGTAGGAAAACTACCTTGGCACCAGCGCTGGCTGCTTGGGTTATTCCTTCGGCAAGTGTGGCGAGATGCTGCTCTCGGTCTTTTTGCCAATGCATTTGAACTAAAGCAACACGAGTGGGTTTTCTCTTTGGTGAATTTACTCGACTCAGGCTCGGCTGCGCGTTGGCGATTTTGATTTTCATCTAGTTCCTCGGAATGGTTTCTAGGATTTCTTCAATTATTTCGACGCTGGTCAGAGGATTCACAATCGCAAAACGGAGGTTTGGCTCTCCCTTGTGCGAAGACGGCACCACAAATGCGATTTGATCGTCGAGCAGCTTATCGCTCCACTTTTCGTAATCGGATTTCTCCCAGTTTTTCTTTTTGAAAACCACGACGCTGAGTTCTGGGTCACGCACGAGTTCAAGATCGTCTCTCTGCAGTATCAAATTTGCGGCTTTTTGAGCGGTATCGCAGTTGGCTTCAATTGCGGCTCGATATTGCTTGACGCCGTGCGTGGCTAGTGAGAACCAGAGTGGTAGCCCACGTGGGCGACGGGTGAGATTGATGGCGTAGTCGCTCGGGTTCCACTCCTCTGATTCGTTGAGGGTCTCCAGGTATTCACCGTGCTGAGAGTGCACCGCTCGCGCCAAATCTGGATTTCGGTAGATAAGTGCGCAGGCGTCGAATGGAGCAAAGAGCCACTTGTGCGGATCGACAATCAAACTGTCTGCCAGCTGAACTCCCTCAAAAAGGCTGCGGTGTTGTCGGGAGAGGATAGCCGCCAAGCCATAGGCTCCGTCGATGTGCAGCCAAATCTCTTTCGATTTTGCTACCTCGGCAATTGATGCGATGTCGTCGACAATTCCAAAATTCGTGGTGCCACCGGTAGCCACGATTGCGAAAGTTCTAGAAAAATCTTCTTCACCAACATGTGCCTCAATAGCTTCACCGGTGAGTTTTCCTGAGTCGTTGCAGGGTACTGAGATTATGTCGACGTCCATTATTTTTGCCGCTGACTTTAGGCTGCTATGTGCTTCTTTGCTGCAGATAAAAGCCAGGCGCGTGGTAGGGCCGTGATGCTTTCGAAACACTTCGCGAGCTGTAACCAAGGCTGAAAGATTACCTAGGGTGCCGCCTTGAACGAAAACTCCACCTGCCGATTTCGGCAGTCCGCATTCATTGGCAAACCACGAAAGCACTTCGTTTTCGGCGTAAACAGCACCAGCTCCCTCGAGCCACGAGCCACCATAGATTGCGCTCGCCGAAACGATTAGGTCAAAAAGCTTTGACGACTCTGTTGGGGCCGAAGGTATGAAGGAGAGGTAGCCGGGGTGATCGGTGCTAATGGTTGCGGGTGCCAACACCTCCTCAAACACTCGAAGCGCCTCGATACCACCAATTCCTGATTCGGTAATTGTTGGTCCGGCTTGTTTTTGGATTGCCTCTGCCGAAACTGATTTATCAAGAGGTGGAGGTGAGTAGCTCAAGCGTTTTCGAGCATATTCGAAAACGGCCTCGCGAAGCGAGCCGGTGATTTCGTGCATCTTTGCACTTTCCGGAGTTGGCATTTCTTCCTCAACTAGTTGGATTGATTCTTACTTATTTCGGCGCGCACTTCGTCCATGTCGATGTTTTTGACTGCTTGAACTAGTTCATCGAATGCGGCCGCCGGAAGGGCTCCGGCTCGGTTGTAAAGAAGTACGCCGTCGCGGAACGCCATCAGGGTTGGTATCGAGGTGATTTCGAGAGAGCCAGCCAATTGCTGCTCTTTTTCAGTGTCTACCTTGGCAAAAACGATGTCGGCCTCTTTATTGCTGGCTTCCTCGAAGATCGGGCCAAACATTCTGCACGGCCCACACCACTCGGCCCAGAAATCTATAAAGACAATGCCAGGTGAAGCGATGACTTCTGCGAAACGATCTTGACCTAATTCGATGGTTGCCATTTTTTACTCCTTGCAGTTTGAGCCACAACAATTCCAACAATGACAATTGCGCCGCCCGCAATTTGCGATAGGTCTATCTTCTCGCCGAGCCAGAGGAAACCGAAGACAAAGGCAAAAATTGTTTCGGCAGTGCTAGCTATACCCACGCCACTGGCAGAAAGGTGTCTCATTGCCAAAAAGGTGAATAGCATCGGGGCGAATGAGCCGAAAATCGAAACCCAGAGGAGAAGCAGCCAGGTCGGCAAAGTTATCGCAGAAAGTGAACCGCTCAGATTTACTAAGTTTCCGAAGTCGATTCGACCGGCAGGGAAGAAGGCTGACATTATGGCCCAGAAAATACTTGCCGCCAGGAATGAATAAAACATAGTCGAGTAAGCATCGCGCCGTCTTTGCACATGCTCTCCCATGATGAAATAGCTACTCAAAAAGACGGCCGCCAACACCCCGAATAGCACTCCGAGCGGGTTGAGAGTTGCTTCCCAAGGGCGGGCCACAACTGCGAGACCACTGATCACGAGTGCTACAGCAATCCAAATTCTTGGCCGAACTTTCTCTCTAAATAAGAAGTAGCTTGCAATTGGCACAATCACAATTGCCGTGTATTCAATCAGAAGAGCAACGCCTACTTGAAGATTGGCTACTGCGTTGGAGTAAGCCCATTGCATTAGGCCAACGCCGACCACGCCGAAGATTGCGAAGAAAGGTGCTTCCTTTATTGAGAATCTGAAGTTTTGCGGCTGAGTTATGAGCAGGGCAATGGCACTGAAAAAGACCACGGCAAGGCATCTGAACAGCACCAGGTTTCCCGCGGAAATGCCACTGCCGATAAGCACCTTGGTGGTGCTGGCATTCAAGCCAAATAGCAGTGAACTGGTCAGCGCCAAAAACACGCCGAGAGTGGGGTGCTTTTGATTTTGACTCATGCGAAAAGCCTAGGCTAGAGACATGATGAGTTTTGTTCTTGGCGGTGGCTGCTTCTGGTGCCTCGACAGCGCCTATGTGAATTTCAAAGGTGTAACCGCGGTCGATGTGGGTTACATGGGTGGCAGCTTAGAAAATCCTTCCTATGAACGCGTTTGCGATGGCAATACCGGACACGCTGAAGTGGCTCGCGTAACTTTTGACGAGTCGGTTATTCCTGCAGATGTAATTCTCGACATGTTTTTCACGATGCACGATCCGACTCAACTTAATCGTCAGGGTAACGATGTGGGCACTCAATACCGCTCATGCATGTTCTATGAAGACGACGCCCAACGCGAACTTTTCGAAGCTGCTCGTGACCGAGCAAAAGAATATTGGGGCGAGGGTATCGTCACCGAGATTCTGCCAGCGGAAACATTCTGGATGGGTGAGGGTTACCACCAGGATTACTTCGCGAATAATCCCGGTAACGGATATTGCCAAGCGGTAATTATCCCGAAGGTAGCCAAAGTGCGTTCGGGTTTTTCACAGTATCTTCTTGGCTAAATTCTTTATCCACAGATTTATTTGAATTCATTTTTAAAACTTTCTTTTTGTAATCCTTTCTTTGCGGCCATCGCATTAGAAAGGTAGAAAGTTGTCAGAAACAATTTCGGTAGCAGGCTTGGTTGCTACTACTCCACGTCACCTGGTCACTCAGGATGGACTCCCAATCACTTCGTTCAGATTGGCAGCCTCACACCGCCGATTTGATCGTTCGCAAAACAAATGGGTCGACGGGGAAACCAACTGGTTTACCGTCACCTCATTCCGTCAGTTGGCGATAAACGCGGCCGGCTCTATCTCTAAAGGCGACCGCATCATGGTTGCCGGCAAACTACGCGTTCGCGACTGGGATAACGGCGAACGTGCCGGCACCTCGGTAGAAGTGGAAGCCGATGCGTTGGGTCACGACCTCTGCTGGGGCAATGCGGTTTTCACTCGCACAGTTCTAGTGCGAGAGCCTGAGCCCGAAGAAGAAGCTGCTGCCGAAAAAGAAATGGCCGGCAAGTAGCCCAAAGACTGCTGGGTTGATGGCACCCCCCCGTTTTCAGCCCAGCACACCACCTCTTCGAGAGAGGTAGACGCCCACTCGTTAGATTGCGGTCGGTAAACTTATCGATAGCAAACGACGCGAGTGGGCGTCGTTTTTTCACGAAAGCGGTGCCATCTTGGCTGAATTCATCTA
>JBEGPH010000014.1:0-14022 GCA_041181555.1 Actinomycetota bacterium
CGACAAGTGGACTCTCAAGGAACTTGTCGTCTCTTCATACCAGGCAGTTTCTGGCACTGGCGCAGAGGGCATCAACGAGCTTGCCACTGAACTTGCAGTTGTTGGTAAGGATGCCTCGCTTGGCACCAACACTTCCGATGTAAAGAACGCACTAATTCACGCGGGTGTAGATCTAGACGCTTCACCATACGCTTACCCAATCGCATTGAACGTGATTCCGTTTGCTGGCTCACTAAAGGCTGGCGGACACTCATCTGAGGAGATGAAGGTTCGCGACGAGTCTCGCAAGATCCTTGGTATCAAAGACCTCAAGGTTGCGGCAAGCTGCGTGCGCGTGCCGGTTCAGGTGGCTCACTCACTGACCGTTCACGCTACCTTCGCTGAGAAGCTGACTGTCGACGAAGTTCGCCACCTGCTTGAGCAGCAGCCAACCGTTCGTGTACTCGACGACCCAGCCAACCACGTTTACCCAACTCCAAACCAGGTGGCCGGCCAGGACCCAACCTTCGTTGGCCGCATTCGTCAGTCTCTAGATTTCGAAAACAGCATCGAGCTATTCGTGGTGGGTGACAACCTTCGCAAGGGTGCCGCCTTGAACACTTACGAAATTGCCGAGCTAGTCGCCAAAGAGTTCTAATCCGCTTTAGGGTGTCGTAATAACTGCGACACATCTGGGCGATACTCTTTTCATATGCGCAGGGTGATTTCAATAGTTGGTGCAATCGCACTAATGATTTCCCTTGCCGGCTGCGCAGCCGATTCTCCAACCGCAGGGCCGAGCGATTCTGCCAGCAGCATTCAAACCCCAGATCCGAGCCTGATTCCGGCTGCTCCTGGCGCCGACGCAAAGGCAGTGGATTACACCCTCTTTGATGTTGGTTTTGACGAGTACCTTTTCAAGGCAGGCGATGGTCCGGTTTGGTGCACCATTAGCGCTGCAGAAAATTGGTCGCTCTGCGAAATGAACGAAGCCGCTGCCGAATACACTCCGGTACCGGTGCCTGCGGATTGCGAAGGTAGTTACGGCTACCAGATCAAGCTTTACTCTGCCAAGCCAGATAACGCGGATATCGCTGGATTCATTTGCAGCGGCGGTTACTACTCAGACGCCTCGGTGGCGCAAACTTTGAACAGCGGTGAATCAATTACGGTTGGCGACATCACCTGTTATGTAAAAGACATCACCGCACGATGCGACAACAAGTCGGGCCAGTACATCGCTCTCGGCCCAAAGGTTTGGGCTGCGGTTAAATAACCGGAAGCAAAGTCACGATGCGAACCTCTGGTCGATTCCAGAATCGCACCGGCGCGTAAATCGAATTACCGAGTCCGGCTGCCACATTTAGCAGCATCACCTTTTCATTGAATAGCCAGGCGCTTAGCCCCTTGGCGTGCTTGTTTGGTAGGTCGCTGTTAGTAGTTAGAGCTCCAATACCCGGAATGCGAACCTGACCCCCATGGGTGTGCCCGGCAAACATAATCACCGCTCCCGCTGCTGCAAAGGCCTCAATCACGCGGCGGTATGGCGCGTGAGCAACTCCGATGATTACCTCGTTGCTGAGTTTCTTGACAGTGCTGAGGTCATCGAGTTTGTCGTGTGGATCGTCAACACCGATAAAACCAATCTTGGTGCCATTAATGTTTAGCTCGGCTGAGCGATTGTTGAGGTTCTTCCATCCGTGTGCCTCAAATGCGTTGGTGAGTTCACTCGTGGCAAGTGGGCGAGAGTTATCCGGAGTGGAGGGTTTGCGCAAATAGCCGAGAGGATTTTTGACTCTTGGGGCGTAGTAGTCGTTTGAGCCGTTTACGAATACGCCGGGTACTTTGAGAATCGACTCGTAGGCATTCATAGTCACGTGGATTACATCCTGGTGACCAAGGTTGTCACCGGTATTGATGATTAGGTCTGGTGCTTCACTGCCGAGAGTTTTGATGAATTTCTGTTTGCGTTTTTGCCACGGTGCCATGTGCACATCGCTGATATGCAGCACTCGGATGGGCTTTGCGCCTTTGGGAAGTACGTGGGCTTCGCTGTGTTGCACTACAAATCGCCAGCGAGCGAAGGTCATTCCATAAATTAGAACCGCTGCTGCAGCCAGAAGAATCCAGCCCCACCACTGCATAAGAACTATGGCCCAGCGCTAATGATCAGCAGGATTGCGCCGTTACCCGCTGCCGAGGTACCTGCGGCTGGGTCGGTGCCAACTACATAACCCTTAGGAATTGTCGGTGACTTCACGAAGAACTGTGCCTGCGAAGGCTGTGGTTCGCTTACCGCGCTGAAACCAGCGGCCAATAGCTTGGCCTTGGCCGCAGCCACGGTGAGCCCGGCAACATCTGGCACCGGAGCGTTGCCACCCTTAGAGATGTAAATCCTCACCTGGGTGCCACGCGGAATCGACGCTCCAGCGGCTGGGCGAGTGTATGCAACAGTGCCGGCAGGCTGCGATGAGGTAACCGGTGTGGTCACAATCGAGAAGTTCAAGTCTCCGGCCTTGATGTTTTGTCCACCGGTGGCAGGAATCTGGCCGCCGATTGCTGGCACGGTAACCATGGTGGCGGCAATCATGTCGGCTGGTGGCACAGCAAGCGGACCACCAGGGTAAAGCTTGTTTACGGTTTGCATTGTGGTGCGCCAAATATCGTGACGCACGGTGTTACCGGCTTTGTTGTTGAGGCGAATGCCTGGAAGTGCAACCGATCCAGAAACATTGCCCACCCAAGTTGCCGTACCAACTGCAGATGAGAATCCGGTCATCCAAGTTTGAACACCGGAGTCGGTGGTTCCGGTTTTACCGGCAAGAGGTGTGTTGTCGCCAGTGGCAGATGCTCCACCGGTACCACCAGAAATTACTCGTTGCATCGCGTAAGTCATGCCGGCTGCAACTTCAGGAGTTACCGCTTGTGAACACTGCGACTTTGGTACAGCTAGTTCTTGCTTGGTCTCGCGCACGATGACTTTATCGATTGCGGTAGGTGAGCAGTACACGCCTTTGTTGGCAACTCCAGCAACCGCAGCAGCCATTGTCAGCGGCGCAATTTCGTTAACACCCAAAATCGATGATGGGATTGACTGCAACTCGGTGCCGTCTGCACGGTGAACTCCGAATCGCATCGCAAGATCACGAATGTCACAGAGATCTAGCTGGTTAGCCATCGACGCGTATGCGGTGTTGACCGACATTGCAGTTGCTTGAACTACAGAAAGGTCTTCTGGTTCTTTCGTGATGTTCTTTGGCTGCCAGTCGCCAACCAAGCCACCACAGCGCGACGACCAGTCGGCTGCGTTCCAGTTGCGCACTCGGCCATCCACGTGGTCGCCCAGGCGCTTACCCACGGTTAGCCACTGGCCAAGGGTAAAGATCTTGTAGGTCGAACCGGTCTGGAAGCCGCTAGAACCGCCATAGTTCTTGTCAGAAGAGAAGTTAACCGAGGTGTGACCCTGCTGGTTGCTGTTGGTCTGGTCGTAGATGCGGTTTTCGGTCATGGCCAGAATGCGCCCGGTGCCAACCTGCACTGACACGGTTGCCGAACCGATGTGGTGCTCGTTGGTTGGTGGTACCCACTTCATGGTTGCGTCGTATGCGGCCTGCTGAACGTCCATGTCCATGCTGGTGTAAATCTCAAGTCCACCGCGGCGAAGTAGGTTTTCGCGATCTTCAGGTGTTGGTCCGAACTCAACGTTGTTACGGATTGTCCAAACCGCAAAGTCGCAGTAGAACGCAGTTACCTGGTTACCTTCACAACCGCTAGGTGTGTGAGTGAGGTTGGTCTTGATTGGGGTGTTCTTCGCGCGGTTAGCTTCGTCGCCAGAAATGTAACCCTCGGCAAGCATGTTGTCGATTACATAGTTACGACGAGATAGTGCGCGGTTCAAGTTTGATGGCTCATCCGGACGGTAGTCGTTTGGCGACTTCAGCATCGCGGCCAACATTGCAGCCTGCGGAATGTCTAGCTGACTTGCCTTGACGCCGAAGTAGTAGTTTGCTGCAGCTTCAACACCGTTGATCTGGTTTCCAAAGAAAGAAAGGTTTAGGTATCCGGCGAGAATTTCTTGCTTGGTAGCAACACCTTCGAGTGCAACTGCCAAGCGCATTTCGCGAAGCTTGCGATCGATAGTGGTTGCGGTGGCATCGGCAATTGCTTGCTTGTTGCCACTGAGGTTTGCAGCTTCGACGAGAGAGTTCTTGACGTACTGCATTGTGATGGTTGAACCACCCGGTCCACCACCACCCATCGCCACGTTAGTTACCGCTGCGCGGAGTAGCGAAATGATGTCTACACCGCCGTGCTGGAAGAAGCGTGGGTCTTCGGTGGCGACTACCGCGTTGCGGATGTTTGGAGACATCTCGTTGTAGTCCACAGACACTCGGTTTTCGCTGTAGAACTTGGCCACCTCAACCGGCTGCCCGGCCTTGAGTCCGTAGAGGGTTGATGCCTGAGAGCCGTTGATTGGCTTGATGTAGTCGGGGAGGTTCTCGAAGATTGAGACACCGGCCGAGGCTGCGATTCCACCGACCAGGAGTGCCGGGGCCAGGATGGCGATAGCCAAAACTCCCGCAATCGAGCTCAAACCTGTGTACTTGAGGATTGCGCTGAGCAGGGTCTCTTGTTTCTTGCCGCCAGCCATAACCTCTAGGTTACCCGACCAAGTCTGGGATAATTCTGACTATGACTAAGTGGGAATACCTAACAACGCCGCTACCGCCGCACAACCAGACCGCCATCCTCAATGACTGGGGCAAGGACGGCTGGGAGCTCATCTCAGTCACCACCAATGCCATGGGCGGCCTAGTCGCCTTCTTCAAACGCCCTCTGGAGGCCTAAATGTCACAAATCGAACAGCGCCTCATCGAACTCGGCTTTCCACTGCCTGAGGTAGCCAAGCCGGTAGCCGCCTACACCGCGGCCGTGGTGTCGGGCAACCTAGTTTTCACCGCCGGCCAGCTGCCATTCGTTGAGGGCAAACTCCCAATCACTGGCAAGGTGGGCGAGGGTCAGGGCTTGGTCGACGCCCCACTGGCCAAGGACATGGCTCGTCTGTCAGTGCTCAACGCGCTCGCGGCAACAAAGTCAGTAATCGGCAATCTCGATCGCATCACTCGCATCGTGAAGGTAACGGGTTTCGTGGCCTGCGTACCAGAATTCACCGCGCACCCACTCGTGATGAACGGCGCTAGCGAATTCCTCGGCGAAGTTTTCGGCGAAAAGGGAATTCACGCACGCAGCTCGGTTGGTGTCCCTTCGCTTCCGCTTGACTCACCGGTTGAGGTTGAGATCATTGCGGAGTTTGAATAAGGCTAAGCAGTTTTCAATAAATTCCGATAACTTCGAAATTTACTAGTCGTTAGCTCCGCCGGCAATCTTGTTGCCGATCAGATTCATCACGCTGGTGTCGGCAAGAGTCGTTACATCTCCGATTGGACGATCTTCTGCAACATCACGCAATAGTCGACGCATGATTTTTCCGGAACGGGTCTTCGGTAGTTCGCTCACCACAATGATGGTGCGTGGTTTTGCAATCGGACCAATTTCTTTTGCAACGTGATCGCGCAAAATCTTCGACACGTCTGCATCTGAACCCGCAGCATCGAGTTGGTTCTGTCGCAAGATCACAAAAGCAACAACTGCTTGCCCGGTGGTTTCATCTTTCGCGCCAACAACTGCAGCTTCTGCAACGAAGTGGTGAGAAACAAGTGCGCTTTCGATTTCTGCAGTAGACAAGCGGTGACCTGAAACGTTCATCACGTCGTCAACTCGACCGAGCAACCAGAGGTCACCGTCTTCATCCCACTTGGCACCGTCGCCAGCGAAATATTTTCCTTCGAAGTTGCTCCAGTAAGTTTCTTTGAAGCGTTCTGGGTCTCCCCAAATTCCACGAAGCATTGACGGCCAAGGTTCGGTGATCACCAAGAGACCGGCGTGACCGCGTCCTAGTTCTTTACCCTGATCGTCGAGCACCTTGGCTTCGATACCCGGTAGCGGGTGCTGCGCTGAGCCCGGCTTTAGCTTGGTAACTCCAGGCAGCGGCGAAACCATGATTGCGCCGGTTTCGGTTTGCCACCAGGTGTCGACGATTGGTGCGTGGCTTCCGCCGATGTGCTTGCGGTACCACATCCACGCCTCGGGGTTGATTGGCTCGCCCACGGAACCCAATAGGCGCACGGTCTCGAGGTTGTACTGATCTGGGATCTGCGAGCCGAGTTTCATGAACGAACGCACGGCAGTTGGTGCGGTGTAGAACAGGCTGACGCCGTACTTCTGAATGATGCTCCACCAACGACCCCAGTCTGGAGTCTCAGGAGTCCCCTCGTAAATTACCTGAGTCGCACCATTCGCAAGTGGACCGTATGCCACATAAGAGTGACCGGTAATCCATCCAACGTCTGCGGTGCACCAATACACGTCGGTCTCTTCGTGAAGATCGAAAACATTCTTGTGCGTGTAGCTTGCTTGAGTTAGGTAACCACCGCTGGTGTGCAAAATACCTTTTGGTTTTCCGGTAGTGCCGGAGGTGTAAAGAATAAACAGCGGAGTTTCTGCAGGGAATGCTTGCGCAACATGTTCGTCGCTTGCTTCACCGACTGCTTGATTCCATTCGATGTCGCGTCCTTCGACCCAGTTGATGTCTTGATTGGTACGACGCACAACTAGAACGTTTTTAACTGATCCACATTTTCCAGTTGCAAGTGCATCATCAACTGCCGGCTTAAGCGCGCTTGCTTTTCCTTTGCGGAATCCACCGTCTGCTGTGATTACGAGTTTTGCCTGTGCATCTTCGATGCGTGATGCGAGAGAGTCGGCGCTAAAGCCACCGAAGATCACCGAGTGAATTGCACCGATGCGCGCAACCGCCTGCATTGCAATCACGGCTTCTGCAATCATCGGTAGATAAATTGCAACGCGATCACCTTTTTGAATTCCCAGTGCGGTGAGTGCGTTTGCCGCTTTCTTAACTTCGCGGGTTAGCTCGGCGTAGGTCCACTCGCGAGTATCACCCGGTTCGCCCTCAAAAAAGATTGCGGTGCGATCTCCGTTGCCGGCTTCAACGTGACGGTCTAGGCAGTTGTAGGAAACGTTTAGCTCACCATCGGCAAACCACTTGGCAACCGGCGCTTCTGACCAGTCCAAAACTTCGGTGAATGGCTTGTGCCAGTGGAGGTTATTTGCCTGCTTGGCCCAGAATCCGAGTCGATCTTTCTTCGCCTCCTCGTAGAGGTCGGCCTTAGCAATTGCGTTGGCGGCGAAAGCTGCAGTTGGCGCAAAATGGCGCTCTTCGTGCAGCAGATTATCCAGCTCGTGGCTTTCAGACATCGTTGTCCTCCAGTTAGGTGTTCTTTCGCCATACTGCCACATTTTGAAGCCTGTTAATTTCCGCAAAATGCTCAAAATCCCGATTTTTTAGGGAATGTATTCGGCTTCCCGCAGTTATCATTTACACGTTGATGCAAATCAACCCGCGATACCGATTCCCCCAATCAGGTATCGCCTGAAGGCGGCTCTTCCCCCAAGAGCCGCCTTCCTCTTTTAATCCACAGATTTTGCCCGTCCGGACCCGATTTCGATCATTTTGGGCATCCTTGACGCATGTTCACCCAGCCAAATCTGCGAAATCTTGGCTCCCTACTGGTCGAGCCCGGGGTTACCGACCTGGTTTGCAATGGGTTCGAGCACACCCAGGTACTCAGCGCCGGTAAATGGGTTTCAGTGCCAAGCCCGTTCCGCAGCGAAGATCAGCTGGCCGAGGCGGCTAGAGAGCTAATAGCCGAGGGTGGCAGACAACTAGACCAAGCTCACCCGTTTGCCAATGTCACCCTGCTGGGCAGGGTTCGAGTGCACGCACTCCTGGGGTCTGCGGTAAATCCAAATACGCATCTTTCGCTTCGAGTGCATGGCGAGCGTCCATTCGCACTTCTGCAATTGGCTCAGTTGGGCATGCTGACGAGTGAAGACCTCAAGCTACTTCAGCAAATAGTTTCGGCACGTGAAAGTTTCTTAATCAGTGGAGCTTCGGGCAGTGGAAAAACCACGCTGCTGCGAGCCATGATGATGTTGGTGCCGAACGAAAGAGTTCTCGCAATCGAAGACGTCGCCGAGCTGAATTTGCGCGGGCCAAGTTTTGTTTCTCTTCAGGCACGCACGGCAAATGTCGAAGGCCGTGGCGAAATCAATCTGCAGAATTTGCTCACCGAATCTCTTCGAATGCGACCTGATCGAATCGTGGTTGGCGAGGTGCGAGGTGCGGAGCTGGTTACTCTTTTGCAAGCGATAAACACGGGACATTCCAGTGCTGCCACAATTCACGCAAACTCGATTTCAGAAGTTTCCAAACGAATGCTCGCTATTGCCCACACGGCCGGCCTGGGTGAATCTGCACTAAATGCTCTGGTACGCAGTTCGCTCAATTGGCTTATCCACATCGACTGCATTGATTCCAAGCGCCGAATCACAATCAGAAAGTTGACCGCATGAACGACGTAAGAATTCTCGGTCAGCTCACCGCGCTAGTTCGTGCCGGGCTTAGTTTTCATCAAGCCGAAAGAGCATCAAAAGTGGCCGAGCTGAGCGATCAAGTCGCCAGCACCTACTCCTATCTCCGCGGTGTAATACTGGCCAGCGGCGGCCAGCCGGCAGAGGCCATGGAGCGGGTCAGGCAAGTAATCCAGAGCAATCAGGAGCAGCTGCGCCGGGTCACCCTAGCCAATGCCTCACCAAGAGCTACAGTGCGCCTGGTGCTTTGGTTGCCAATTGCCGCGTTGTTTTTTGGGCAATTATCTGGGCTTGGCTCGCTTGAGGTTTTGTTTAGGTCGCCAATTGCGCTGGCGTCGGTATTGGTAGGCGGAGTGCTTCTGGCACTCGGAAATTACTGGAGCGCCAAGATGCTTCGCAAGGCTCGCCTGACCGAGCTTGATGAAGCAATTTATCTAGATGGCATCGCCATCGCACTATCGGGTGGATTACCCATTGATCGGGCTCTTGGCATCGCAAGCAAGAATCTTGCTGTTGAAGTTGGCGAGAATCTCAACTTCGAATTACAAGAAATCATTCAGCTTTCAAAAACCACTGGTGCGGCCTTGGTTAAGTTACTTGTCGAAAAAGCAGACTCGATTCGCGGCGAAGCGAATTACAAAAAATCTCTGCAACTCGAAAAACTTTCGGTGCGATTGATGATTCCACTCGGAGCAAGTGTGCTTCCGGCTTTTGCTCTAATCGCCGTCGTGCCGCTCGCTCTTTCATTTTTAGTAAATCAACCCGGAGGATAAATGAAACAGAACTGGAAATCTGAAACTGGAGCGGCAACTGCCGAGTATGCGATTGCCACAATGGCGGCAGTGGGCTTTGCTGGGCTGCTTGTAGTAATCATGAGAAGCGAAGAGGTGCGCTCGATACTTTTTGATTTGGTTAAGAGTGCACTCACCTTTGTTAACCCGAATGATTCCGCTACGCCGGCTAATTAATTTGGAAAGAGGGGCAGTCACCGCGGAATTTGTCATGGTGATTCCCGTGGTTGTCATGATTCTCGGCATCACACTCGGGACACTTTCGATTCAGCTCGAACGAATGAAGCTGGTGTCGGTAGCGGCGTCGATAAGTCGCGGGCTGGGCAGGGGAGAGCCGCTCGAAAAATTACAGTTTCTGCTGGATGGCCGAGTATTGGCGTTCAAAAACACTGCGGAATTGATCTGCGCCGAGGTTTCGGCGGGTTTCAAACTCCCCGGGCTACCCGGCTTTGACTTTCCAATTTCAGATACTGAATGCGCCAGGAGGCTGGGACTTTGAAAAATTCTTTTTTCAGGCATTTTGGGGCAAATTCTGGTTCCGGCACAGTTCTTGGGCTGGGTTTGGTACTGACCGCCCTGACTGGGCTAGTTGGCAGTAATTTAGCGGTTTATCGGCTATTTGCTCAGGAGAAATTGCAGGCTCAAGCCGAACAAATTGCCATCGCTGCAGCCGATTCGGTACGGGGATTGACCACTGGCTATCCCTGTGAGGTGGCAGACCAATTTGCACATATGTATATGGTCAAAATCGCTTTTTGTCGTATTGTCGAGTTCGAATGTTTTTTACGGCTGCAATCTGACCGGTTTGGAATTCAGCTCGAGGCTACGGCCCGAGCCGGACCCCCGCCAGAGGGCAACTGATGTAGGGAGACTGCTTAGTGGCATCAAAACTGGTAATCGTAGAGTCGCCGGCCAAGGCGAAGACCATTTCCAAGTACCTCGGCGGAGAGTACGAAGTCTTGGCCTCGGTTGGTCACATCCGCGACCTAATTGACACCAAGGATGTGCCGAAAGAGCTCAAAAAGACCTCGGTGGGCAAGTTCTCGATTGACATCGAAAATGACTTTGAGCCGATGTATGCCATTTCGGCAGGTAAGAGCAAAACCGTAGCCGACCTCAAGGCCGCCCTCAAGAATGCCGACGAGCTCCTGCTCGCCACCGATGAAGACCGCGAGGGTGAAGCCATTGCCTGGCACCTGCTTCAGGTGCTAAAGCCAAAGGTGCCGGTCAAACGCATGGTGTTCCACGAGATCACCAAGGAAGCCATTCAGGCTGCCGTCAAAGAAACTCGCGATATTGATGAAAACCTCGTTCAGGCTCAAGAAACTCGACGCGTTGTCGACCGCCTCTACGGCTACGAAGTTTCACCTGTGCTTTGGCGCAAGATTAACCGCGGTTTGAGTGCAGGTCGTGTGCAGTCGCCAGCAATGCGATTGGTAGTTGAACGCGAACGTGAGCGTATGGCTTTCGTGTCGGCAAGTTACTACGACGTAAAAGCGATTCTTGATTCAAAGGTTTCCGGTGAACCAAACTTCGAGGCAAAGTTGCTCTCGATTGATGGCAAGCGAATTGCTACCGGTGAAAGCTTCAACGATCTTGGTGAACTAAAGGCCGACGTTCGTGTTTTGACCGAGGCCGAAGCTAGTGAACTTGCTGAGGGTATGAAGTCTTCTGACGTGCAGATTGAAGTTGCATCTGTAGAAGCCAAGCCTTCTACGCGTCGCCCGGCTGCACCTTTCACCACTTCAACCTTGCAGCAGGAAGCATCACGCAAGCTGCGTATGTCGGCGAAGCAAACAATGGATACCGCGCAGTCGCTCTACCAAGAGGGTTACATCACCTATATGCGTACCGACTCGCCAACACTTTCCACTCAAGCGATTAACGCTGCACGCAGTCAAGCTGCCGAAATGTTTGGCAAAGATTTGGTTGCAGATGCTCCGCGCATCTACACCGGTAAGTCGAAGAATGCTCAGGAAGCTCACGAGGCAATTCGTCCGGCCGGCGAAATTTTCAAGAAGCCTTCTGAGTTGCAGGGCATTTTGCTCGGTCGCTCTTACGACCTATACGACCTGATCTGGAAACGAACCATTGCATCGCAGATGCAGGATGCCAAGGTTTCCACTACCACCGCCCGCATTCACGTAACCGGGCTGCAGGGTCACAACCAGGCGGAATTCACCGCTTCTGGCACCGTGGTTACCTTCCGCGGATTCCTTGCCGCCTATGAAGAGGGTCACGATGAGTCGCGCAACGAAGAAGAAGAGAACGACGAAAAAGAATCGAAGCTGCCAAAGCTAGAGGTCGGTCAGAAGCTCGCAGCGGTTGAAGTGAACGCTAAGGACCACCAGACCTCACCTCCTCCTCGATACACCGAAGCGTCGTTGGTTAAGGCACTCGAAGAAGACGGCATCGGTCGCCCTTCAACTTACGCGTCAATCATGTCGACCATCATCGGCAAGGGTTATGTAACTAAGCGCGGGCAAGCACTCGTGCCGGAGTGGATTGCATTCACCATCACTCGCTTCTTGGAAAACAACTTCGAACGTTTGGTCAACTACGCGTTCACAGCGCAGATGGAAGAAGACCTCGATCTAATTGCTGCGGGTGAAGTTGATCGCAGTACCTGGCTGCACCGCTTCTACTTTGGCGGCGATGACATCGAAGGTTTGCACGACACCGTGCAGAATGTTGGCGATAGTGATCCTCGCGCAGTGAACTCAATTCACATCGCGGAGAACATCACTCTTCGTACTGGCAAGTACGGACCATACATCGAGACCATGGTCGAGCCGGGCAGTGAAGGTGCCGACGAGAACGGTCGACGCATCGTAAATATCCCAGAAGGCCTCGCACCTGATGAGTTGACGGTTGCCAAGGCGCAAGAGCTAATCGATGCTCCAATCATTAGCGACCGCGTGATGGGTCAAGACCCAGCAACTGGCTTTGACATTTTGTTCAAAGACGGACGCTACGGACCATACGTTTTGCTCGATGATCCAAATGCAGAGAAGCCAAAGACCGCGTCGCTGTTCAAGTCGATGTCACCAGAGACTTTCACCTTCGAAGATGCCGTGAAGTTGCTTTCTTTGCCACGCGTGGTTGGGCAAGACCCGGAGACCGGAGTCGACATCACCGTGCAAAACGGTAAGTTCGGCCCGTATATCAAGAAGGGCACCGACTCCCGATCGCTGGCCTCAGAGGATGAGATCTTCAGCCTCACGCTTGAGCAGGCGATTGAGCTTTACAAGTTGCCAAAGTACGGAGCTCGTCGTACAGCGGCAACACCGCTCAAGGAATTCGGCGAAGACCCGGCTTCAAAGTTGCCGGTGGTGGCAAAGACCGGCCAGTTCGGCCTCTACGTGACCGACTCATTGGTCAACGCGACCGTGCCAAAGGAAGAGCCGCTAGACGAGCTTTCTCCAGACCGTGCCTTTGAGTTGCTTGCCATCCGTCGCGAAAAGCTTGGTGTTGAGCCTGGCGAAGCTCCAAAGAAGGCTGGTCGTGCTCGCAAGACCACGTCGACCACTCGCGTTGTGAAAAAAGGCGCAACCCGTAAGAAGGCCAAGTAGTCGTGTTCATTACCTTTGAGGGGATCGACGGAGTGGGTAAATCCACTCAGGTCGAACTTCTCATCGCGCACCTTGAGGCAAAAGGCAAAACTGTTTGTCGCACTCACGAACCTGGGGGCACCGAGCTCGGCACCGAGATTCGTCACCTTTTGCTTCATCGCAAAGGTGAAGTTGCTCCGAGAGCCGAAGCGCTTTTGTATGCGGCCGATCGCGCACATCACGTTGCTACAAAAATTCGCCCGGCACTCGAACGCGGTGAAGTCGTGGTTAGCGATCGCTACATGGATTCATCGATTGCGTATCAGGGCAGTGGGCGTGAACTTGGCTTCGATCAAATTCGTGAACTATCGATGTTTGCTGCCGACGGTTTGCTACCAGACCTGACGGTCTTGCTAGACCTTGAAGCAAGCAAGGCGCAGGCTCGTCGCAATAAAACCGGCGAGGCACCAGATCGCCTCGAGCGCGAAAAAATTGAATTCTTTGAAACTGTGCGTCAAGCATTTTTGGATTTAGCGGCAGCAGAACCAAAGCGTTGGTTAGTGCTAGATGCAGAGCAGTCGGTTGAAGAAATGCAGCAGCAGATTCAGGCGCGAGTAGCAGGTTTGCTCGGCTAATGCCTGCACAAATTTGGAATGAACTTCACGGGCAGTCAGATGCCATCGCTCAACTCGAACTTGCCGTAAAGCACAAAGACGAAGGCGTGCATCACGCCTGGCTAATGACCGGCCCACCTGGCTCTGGGCGCTCTAACCTCGCGGTGGCCTTTGCCGGAGCACTGCTCTGCGACGACAACGGGTGTGGGGTTTGCCATTCTTGCAAGCTTGCCTTGGCTGGAAATCACCCAGACATCACCGTTTTGGCAACCGAGCGAGTAGGTATCTCTATCGAAGAGGTCCGCGAGCTGGTGGCCAGCTCGTCACTCGGTGGATCGATGGGGCGCTACCGAATCATGGTTATCGAAGACGCCGATCGCATGACCGAGCGCTCATCCAACGTTTTACTGAAAGCTCTAGAGGAGCCACCTGCCGGCACGGTCTGGCTGCTCTGTGCACCGAGCGAGGCAGACATGCTGCCAACAATTCGTTCTCGCGTGCGTCGAGTTACCCTGAAGACTCCATCTGTCGAAGAGGTCGCCGAGTTGCTCATCACTCGCGACGGTGTTGCTCCGG
>JBEGPH010000015.1:0-14237 GCA_041181555.1 Actinomycetota bacterium
CGAAGGCAAGGGAAAAGCTACCGACCTGCTCGCTGAGAGCATCGACTACGTAGTCAAGTTCAATGGCGGTAACAATGCCGGACACACAGTGGTCATCGGTAACGAAAAGTACGCTCTTCACCTACTTCCATCTGGAATCCTCACCCCTGGTGTTGTGCCGGTTATCTCAAACGGTGTGGTTATCGACCTTCACGTTTTGTTCGAAGAGCTTGATGCACTGAACTCTCGCGGTATTGATACTTCTAAGTTACGTATTTCGGCAAACGCACACGTCATCACTCCTTACAACGTCACAGTTGACAAAGTTTCTGAGCGCTTCCTAGGTAAGCGCGCAATCGGCACCACCGGTCGCGGTATTGGTCCAACCTACGCAGACAAGATCAACCGCGTTGGTATTCGCGTGCAGGATCTTTTTGATGAGAGCATTCTTCGTCAGAAAGTTGAAGGCGCTCTTGTTTCAAAGAACAACTTGCTAACCAAGGTATACAACCGCGCTGCAATCAAGGTAGATGAGACCGTAAAGGAACTTCTTTCATACGTTGACCGTTTGCGTCCGATGGTTGCCGACACAGCACTCGAACTTCACGAGGCAATCACTTCGGGTAAAAATGTTTTGTTCGAAGGTGGTCAGGCAACAATGCTTGATGTTGATCACGGAACGTATCCATTCGTGACTTCTTCAAACGCAACCGCTGGTGGAGCGTCGACCGGTTCAGGAATTGGTCCTGGATTGTTTAAGACAGTCATCGCAATCGTGAAGGCTTACACCACTCGCGTTGGTTCGGGTCCGTTCCCAACTGAACTTTTCGATGAGAACGGTGAGTTCTTGCGTAAGACCGGTTTTGAATTTGGTACCACCACCGGACGCCCTCGTCGTTGCGGTTGGTATGACGCACCGATTGCGCGTTACTCAGCACGCATCAACGGCGTTACCGATTTCGTTTTGACCAAGCTAGATGTGCTCACCGGTCTCAAGGAAATTCCGGTTTGCGTTGCCTACGACGTAGACGGCAAGCGATTCGACGAAATGCCGGTTTCGCAAACTGACTTCCACCACGCCAAGCCGATCTATGAGAACTTCCCTGGCTGGAGCGAAGACATCACCGGTTGCCGCAAGTTCACTGACCTGCCTCAGACCGCTCAGGACTACGTCTTGAAGCTAGAGCAGCTCAGCGGAGCCCGCATCTCGGCTATTGGTGTTGGCCCGGCTCGTGACGCGATTATTGTGCGCCACGACATGCTCGGCTAGTTCTTTATTGTGACCCCGGGAATGGCTGGGGTAAGCGAGCGGGCAATAAGTTCGGGCTCAATGTGAATGTGAACCGGATTGGTAGTCGGGTTCTTGAGTCTCTCCATCAACATAGTTGCTGATTTGATTCCCAACTGAATTGGGTTATTAGTAACTGTTGTCGCTGCCAGGACATCGGCAAAGTCAAAGTCGTCGATGCCAACCATGGGCACCGCAATTTTGGCTTTCTTCATTCCGGCAATCACACCAAGACTGATCTGGTTATTAGTCGCAAGAATTGCTTCCGGGCGCTGCCCATCTGAGAGCTTCAAAAGCTTTTCTGTGGTTTCAGCAGCGATTTCTGGGCTGGCCTGAGATGAAAATACAAGCGAGTTGTCGAAGGCGTCACCCTGGTCTAGGTAATACTCGCCAACTGCATTAGCTCGCTCCGAAGCGGTCCAGACACTGAGTGAGTCTGTAAGTACCGCAATCTTCTTGCAGTTGTTTTTAAATAGATATTCCAGTGCCAGGTGCACTGCTTTCTTATTGTCCAGTGTGATTGAGTCGGCAAGAAGATTTACAGGTGGGCGATCGATGAAGACAATTGGAGTGCCGCGTTGACGCTCGTTCTCTAGATAAAAGTGGTCGTGAGTAGAACTAACCACTAGGAATCCTTCTACCGCTCGCTCGATAAAGCCCTCGATGAGATGCTTTTCCTGCTGCTCCTCTTCGTCGGTCGAGGCAATTAGCACATCGAAGCCGAGCGGACGAAGAACGCTTTCGATTCCCGATGCAATTGCCGAATAGAACGGGTTACTCAGTTCTCCAACCAGTAGCGCAATTGCGTGAGTGCGATTGCCGGCACGCAGCTGCTGGGCCAGCTTGTTTGGGCGATAGTTGAGTTTTTTCGCGGCGTCTTCTACGCGAGCTAGGGTTTCCTTGTTTACGCCGGGTTCTCCACCAAGTGCACGAGAGGCAGTCTTAATGCTGACGCCGGCGATAGCCGCTACGTCTTTTAGGGTGCTTCGGGTTTGCGGTTTGATATCCATTGCTCCCCCGATTTCTTTCCTAAGACTTAACTGCTCCAGCTAACAAAGCACCTTCAACTTTTCTGTGGAAGAAAATGTAGACGGCGTATACCGGAATCAAACTTATCAAGGTTCCGGCCAAGAGAACTCCGTACTCCGTGCTGTTGGTAATCAGGTTCGGTAGCGCCACCTGTACCGTTCTGGTGTTTACGTCGGCACCCAGCAAAACCAAA
The DNA here is from genome assembly GCA_041181555.1 of Actinomycetota bacterium. Lineage (GTDB taxonomy): Bacteria > Actinomycetota > Actinomycetes > Actinomycetales > Microbacteriaceae > Rhodoluna. The sequence continues at coordinate 2,490 of JBEGPH010000015.1, forward strand.
GAGAACAGGTATTCGTTCCAATAAGTCAGGAAGTTCAAGATCACGATTAGCACGATTCCTGCCCGTGCCAGAGGGGCGTAAACGTGACGCAAGATCTTCCAGCGACTGGCTCCGTCAATCATGGCGCTTTCCTCTAGTTCGGCCGGAATTGTTCTCATGAAATCGGCCATCATAATCACCGAGATTGGCAGGCTTGTGGCGGTTAGGAAGAAGGCTAGAAAGAAGGTGGTGTGGTAAAGGCCGAGGAAAATCGAAAGCAAAAGTGTTGGCACCAATGCTGCAAATGATGGAATCAAAAAGCCAAGTGCGAAGATACGCTCGAAAACTCTGCTGAGCCTGCCCTTGCTTCTGGCAATTGCGTAGCCAGCAGGTAGGGCTAGCGCGAGAGTAAGCAGCTCTGAGATTCCGGTGACCAACACTGAGTTCCAGAGTGCCGGGCCAAGCGTCACAGTCTGCCAGGCGTTGACAAAATTATCGAAGCTGAAACTTGTCGGTGGTAAAAGAGGTGAATCAAAAATTCCAATGTTGTCTTTGAAAGCTGAAATGACTACGAAGTAAAGCGGAACACCGAGTAGCGCGGCATAAATCCAAACCAGGATGTGCGCGGGCCAGAGTGATCTCTTGTTGCTGAGTTGTGACTTCGCCATTTAGTTTTCCTTGTTCTTGAATAAGCGACGAATCAAAAGCATTCCGATAATTCCGACAGCAAAAAGCACGACTGCGGCCGCTTGGCTGTAGCCGAGCCTTGGTTCTAAGAATGCTTTTTGGTAAACCAATACACCGAGTGTGGTCGTTGAAAATCCTGGTCCACCACCGGTAAGCAAAATGATTAATCCGGCACCACCGAATATGGTCCAGAGGAATTGAAGCATTGAAACGGTGCCCAAGTAATCCTTGATGATCGGCCAAGTTATTCGCCACATCATGGTGCGGTGGTTGGCTCCATCAATTCGAGCTGCTTCGAAAATTTCTTGAGGCACGCCTTCGATGCGTGCCGATAGCAAGACCGCGGTGTAACCAACACCTTGCCAAAGATTTACAAACCAGATTGAAAGCAGCGCCGTATCTGCGCTACCAAGCCAGGCGTTGGTCTGTTCACCAAATCCAAGATTTTGTAAGACTCCATTTAGTAATCCGGTTGGAGTAAGTACCGCGAAGAACACCATCGCGGTAGCACTTAGTGAAATCAAACCGGGAGTGAACATTAAGACTCTTAGGAATCGGTGCCCACGAGGCTTTTGACTCAGATAGTAGGCAACCATAAAAGAGAGCGGGATCATGACCGGAACCAAAGTGCAAACCAGCACCAAGGTATTTGCCAATGATGTGTAAAACTCTTCGCTTTCGAAGAGCGCAAGGTAGTTGCCTATTCCCAGAAACTCCGGCTTGGCAATGATGAAAGTCCACTTCAGAGTGCTGATAAAGAACATCGCAAGAAGCGGCCCAAACATAAATGCCAGGTACCAAATCAATGCTGGTATCGCAAAGACTATTGATCCGTCTTTTTTGGACTTCATAATTACTACCTTCGTCTATATGAATGAAAAATGGGGAGGCGTGAAAGGCCGCCTCCCCATTTTCATTGCTCGCTAGTTCTTGTAGGCGTTGTCAGCGGCGGCACAAATACGTGCTGCGCTAACACCCTTTCCAAACGCCAAGGCGCTTGCCTTGGTTAGCGGTGTGCCGTGTGCGCCAACGTATGCATCAGGGAACAATGCGTAGTCAACCTTGCTAGGCAACTTAGTTACAGACTGTGCTAGCAGCGGGCTTGCGTTTGCAAGTGAGCTAGCGGTTAGTGGAGTGTTGGTACCAGGAACGATTGCAACATCGCTCACGAACTTGGCAACAACTTCAGGGCTGTAAAGAGTCTGAACGAACTGCTTTACAAGGCTTAGTCGCTTCAAGCCGGCAGGACCAACGAATAGTCCAACTGCTGAGTAAGCCGAGAACGCGGTTGGCTTCTTGTAGTAAGCACCCTTTGCAACTGGCATTCCACCCATTTCGGTTACCTTTGCAATTGCAGGTGGAGTGTTTGGCATTGCCCATGAACCTGCAGGCATAATTGCAGCCTTACCGGTGTAGTAAGCGGTGTTCATCTGGTCTGCGGTGTAACCCTCGATACCCTTGACGAATACTCCACCGTCACGCAACTTCACGAACTCGTTGATACCCTTCATTGCTGCTGGGCTCTTGCAGAATCCACCAGATGAGAGAACCTTCTTGGCCTCGGTAGGGGTCATGAACTGCTCAACAATCTGAGTCCACAACTTGTTTCCAGACCAGTCGCTTCCACCAACAACAATTGGTGCGATGCCCTTGGCGGTCAACTTCTTTGCTGCGGCGATAAGCTCGTCGCTGGTCTGTGGCACCTTAGACACTCCAGCCTTAGCTAGAAGAGCCTTGTTGTACCAAACTGGCCAGGTGAAACCAGCAAATGGGAATCCCTGAACTAGGCCGTCCTTTGAGGTCCAGTCAGCAATCGCTGTCTTCTGGATCTTTGAGGTTAGGCCCCACTGCTTGATGTAGTCGCCCACTGGCACAGCGGCACCGTTGTCTAGCCAAGCTGATGTTGCGTCAAATAGGTTGACCATCATCACGTCGGCAGCTTTACCTGCAAGCAGGTCTGAGTTGTACTGGGTAGCTAGGTTGCTAGCTGTACCTTCAACTAGGTTGACCTTTGCTCCACTGGCAGCCTCGAACTTGCTGATAAGAAGCTTCATCGCTTCAGCTTCAGGTGTATTTCCCGAGGTGTGGTAGAGGCTCAACAGATTGAGGGTTGGTGTTTCCGCATAGGCGGTAGGGGCAATGCCGCTGATTGCCAAAGTGGCAGTTGTCAAAGCGGCGATAGTCCCACCGATCAGGCGTCGACCTGAAACTCGCATGAATCTTCTCCTTGTTAGTTGGGCCACAGAAGTTATCTGGGGCACCCCAATTGTTTTGGGCAATCAGGTTAATCGAATACTAGGCAGGATGGTAAAGGTTGTCAAATATGCCTCGAACGAAATTCAGCCTTAAAAGCCTATGTTTATTGACTTGTTATACTTCGGAATGACAAAACGGACATTTTTTGACATCGTTTACCAAAAAACGCTAGATTACTCATTAGGTTAATTACGAGAAGGACTGGATTTGGACCACTCAATTTTGGATTTCGGAGCCATTGGCGATGGGCGCACAAGGGCAACTGAAGCCATCCAGACAGCTCTAGATGCCGCAGCCGGTAAGGGTGACCGGGTTGTCGTGCCAGAAGGCACGTTCTTGTCTGGCAGCCTGAGAATCGGATCCAAAACTGAACTGCACCTAGCTGAAGGTGCCGTTCTTCTGGCCAGCGCGGATTACGAGGATTACCGGCCAGAGCACGATATCGCCATGCTTACCAAGGGTGTGGTGAATGAGACAGTTCTTCCTAGGCGCGCATTTCTTGTTGCCTATCAGGCAGACGGATTGAAAATCACGGGTCCGGGAACAATAAGCGGTAACGCAGACGAATTCATAGAGCAGCGTGGTCAATACATTCACACCATGCGTGGCCCAGTTGGTGGAAGAAGTCAATATCTCGAGCGCCCATTCACAATTTTCCTAATCGATTCACAAAATGTCACTTTGCAGCAGTTCACGCTCAAAGACCCAGCCTTCTGGGCAATCCGAACCACTGGTTGCGACGAACTCAAAATTGATGGCATCCAAATTCTTACTGACCTAATGGTTCCAAACGCCGACGGAATAGATATTGATCGATGCGAAAATGTAGAAATTGCAAATTGCAAAATTCACACGGCTGACGATTCAATTTCGCTCAAATCTTGCTCAGAAACAAAAATTTACGGCGACGTTGCAAACGTGCACATTCACGATTGTGAATTTGTGAGTACCTCAGGCGCAATCACTCTTGGCACCGAGTCTGTTGGAGACATAAAAAACGTTTTGGTCGAAGATTGCGTGGTAAAAAAATCGAATCGAGGATTCGCCGTCCGTAGTCGCGAGGGTGGACTGATTTCAAATGTAATTTTCCGCAATTGCAAAGTTGACACCAGATCTTTTGACGCCAGTTGGTGGGGTCATGGCGAACCACTTCACGTGACGGCATTTGCTTGGAACGATGCAGACAAAGTAGGCGATGGAAATCCTGAGCGTGCGCTAGAAGGTCGTGTCTCGAACGTCAAATTCGAAAATATTGAATGCGATGCTGATGCTGGAATCCTCAACTGGGCTGCTAGAACCGATCTGGTCAGCGGTATTGAATACTCAAATATCAAACTGAAGTTACACACCAAAACAAAGTGGCCAAGCCGAATAGACCTTCGTCCAAACGACATCAGCCCTGTGGTCGCTCGCGCTCACAATGCCTTTGAGGTAGTCAACTGCAAGGCAGTTACCCTAAACGCATGCACTGTGGAATGGGAACCAGAGTCACGCGGTAACTTTGGAGAAGCGATTTACACCGAGAACGCCCCGGCTTTTCAAGCTGCAAATCTAGTTGAAGTGGAAAACTAAAAATGACCGCTAAATGCCTAGCCATTGATATTGGTGCTACCAAAATTGCAATCGGCATCGTGAACATCGAAGGTCAAGTAGAGTCGCGCGTCGACATCGCAACGCAAGTATCGAGTCAACATGAACTCAACGCTTCGCTCAAAGAGGCAATTGAAAATCAAATTTCGACAAGTGGCTCAACTATCGATTTAGTTGGAATTGGGTCAGCTGGTCCGATTGATTTGGTCAAGGGTGCAATCAATCCCGTCAACATTCCAGCATGGCGAGACTTTCCGCTAATTGATTTCGTAAAGCAAGCGGCAAATACTGACAAAGTACTTATGGTTGGCGATGCCAGCGCTTTGAGTTTTGCTGAGTTTGCTGTCGGCGCGGCTAAGGGTTTTCAAAATGTGCTCGGAGTTGTGGTGTCTACCGGTATCGGTGGCGGCACGGTGATCGACGGTAAACATCACATCGGCTTTACTGGAAATGCTAGTTTTATTGGCCACTCAATTATTGAAATCGATGGACCAACCTGTGCCTGCGGCGCAAAAGGTTGTGTCGAAGTATTCTCAAGCGGACCAAGCATGGCCAAGTGGGCACACGCAAATGGACTCGAGATGAAATCGCCTGATGATTTTCATGAAGTTGCCCAGCAAGCCCGAAACGGAAATGCAATCGCCCTCGAAGCTATTCGCCGAGGAGCAAATGCTCTTGCCATTGGATTAACCAATGCGGTGGCAATCATCGATCTCGACGCAATCGTGGTCGGTGGCGGAGTAATGAATGCTGCCGACGTTTTCTGGCAGCCACTCGAGGAAGCCTTCAACAAGCACATGAGAAACCTAGGCTTTGGCAGAGATTGCCAGATTCTGAAGGCAAAGTTGGGCTCAGACTCAGGCCTAGCCGGAGCTGGCCTTGTGGCTCTGCACGCATGGCACCACGCTGGTGCAAACTAATGCGGGTAGTCAGAAGCCAGGTCACGGCAGATTTCACCCTTGAAATTGACTCGCCAGCCGGAAGCCTTAGGGTGCCTGCTCAGGTACCCGGCAGCATTCACACCGATCTGATGGCCGCCGGAGTCATCGGGGATATAAAGGTAGACGGCACCGAGGCCGAGCAGGAGTGGATTAGAAATGCAGATAGCGACTTTTCCGCACAAGTAACTAGCGTGCCAACCGAAGGCAAGGTCGAACTCAAATTTCACGGCCTAGACACCCTCGCTACGGTAACCATTGACGGCAAAACTGCTCTCAAAACCCAGAACATGCATCGAAGTTATAGCGTCGACCTTGCAGCATTATCGGTTGGCTCGAGTTTCAACTTGAACGTTCACTTTGATGCGCCACTGGTTGAGGCACTAAAGCGACAGTCTGAATTAGGTGTCTATCCAAATCCGTACGACATGCCATACAACTACTTCAGAAAAATGGCCTGCAGTTTTGGTTGGGACTGGGGACCAATCACTGTTTCAAGTGGAATTTGGAAGCCGATTGAAATTATCAATTGGTTCGATGGAATTTTGGATGAAGTAAGTATTTCCGGCGACCTAGTTGGCGAAACACCGGTGCTCACAGTTGCTACGACCGCTAGGGGAAGCGCTGAAAACCTACGCATCCAAGTTATCGGTTCAAATCTCGATCTTGAATTCGATGCAAAGACAAATCAAATGGAAAAGTTTGAAATTTCAGCTGCGCAAATTTGGCATCCTCGCGGCTTTGGAGAGCAGAATCTTTACCAAGTGATTGTGCAGTTGCTCGACAAAAACGGTGAAGTAATTGATGCAGTTGAAAAGCGCGTCGGTTTCCGAAAGGTAGAACTAGATCAGTCACCGATTGGTGATCGACAAATGTTTGCCATCAAAGTAAATGGGCATCGCGTTTGGGCCAGGGGAGTTAACTGGATTCCAGACGATCCGTTTCCTCACCGAGTCAGCCGGGAACAATACCGAGAAAAGATTCAGGGTCTCTTTGATGTTGAGGTAAATGCCATTCGAGTTTGGGGCGGCGGAATCTACGAGTCAGAGCATTTTTACAATGTCTGTGACGAATTGGGAATTGTGGTTTGGCAGGACTTCTTATTTGCCTGTGCCGCATATCCAGAAACAGATTGGATGTTTCAGGAAGTAGAAGCAGAGGCAAAGGAAGCAATTGCAAGGTTGAGCAGCCACCCGAGCCTAGTTATTTGGTGCGGCGGAAACGAGTGCCTAGAGGGCTTTCAGCACTGGGGATGGCAGGAACCACTTGCCGGTAAGCCGTGGGGAAGCAGCTTTTATCTAAACCTTCTACCGGAGTTGGTTTCCAAGTTCGATGGCACTCGACCTTACATTCCAGGCTCACCCTTCTCTACGCTTTCAGAAGATGTGAAAGACCCAAGATCAGGCACTATTCATATTTGGGATGTTTGGAATGATGTTGGATACCAGCGTTACGAAGAATATTCACCTGCGTTCGCGGCTGAGTTTGGTTATAACGGACCAGGCTCGTGGCTAACACTTACTAAAGCAATTCACAAACAAAATCTAGATAGCCGCGATGCCGATGTAGCTACACATCAAAAAGCGTTTTTTGGCATGGACAAGATTGCAAATGGTTTGCAGCGAGATTTCAAAAAGCATTTTGTTGAAGGACCGGAGTGGTATTTTGCCGCACAACTCGTGCAAGCAAGAGCTGTTGAAATCGGACTCAAACATTTCCGTAGTTTGTACGAAACCTGTTCAGGTTCGATTCTTTGGCAATACAACGATATGTGGCCTGCCCTTAGCTGGGCAGTTCTCGATTCAAATTCATCGAGAAAATTAGCCTGGTACTCAATGCAGGATGCGTATCGACCTAGACTTCTGCATATTTCCACTTCAGCGAGAGATGTGGTGTTGATTAATGACACTCAGGCCCCATGGGCGGATACTCTAAAAATTAACTTGATCGATTCCCATGGCACTGTGCTGTTGAAAATAGAAAAAGAAATTGAGCTGGCTCCTCTTTCCAAAACTTCATTTCAACTAGCTGAGCTGGTTGGTTCCGTTGATTTGCAACAGACAAATGGTTTTGTGGTTGCAAGTTTTGGCGAACTTAGAGTTAGCCGAAGAATGACAGATGAACCGGTGGCTGAAGTGAATCCGCAAAGCGTAAGCATCGAGACTTCAACGCTGGCCAATAAGGTGATTGTGAAAGTCACCGCCAACCAATTTGTCAGCGAGTTTTGTCTGCTTCCTGAACTTGTTGCAAAGAGTCAGGCGATAGTTTCCAAGCAGCGAATCACGTTACTTCCAACTGAGAGTGCCGTGATCGAAGTGGTCGCCGGTTCGCAAGACGAAGCCGAACTACTGGCTCGGGAGATTGGACAGATAGCCTGGAGCCTCAACCGCTTGGTTGCTTAGTCTCAGAGGCAATTTTCGGCACACGGTTGCCATTCTGAATTCCTTATGAATATTGGGTTACAAGCCCGTTACCAACTTGTTATCGGCTAATGTTGTCAATCGGTTGCCAAATCCCCTAACATCATGTCTAACTGGTAAGCAATCCAGGATTACAAATCAACCAATAAAAAGGACAACTAATGAAGCACTCAAAGCGAATCGCAGCCTCTGTGGCTGCGCTTGCGGTAGCTGCAGTCGGCCTAACTGGTATTGCGCCAGCCCAGGCAGCCAACAAGACCGACTTGGTCATTGGAGCAGTAGCCGAGCCAACCACCTGGGATCCAATTGGCGCCAACATTGGCCACTTCATCCCTTACTACCAGGCTGTCTACGACAACCTAATCTTGCGCGCACCGGATGGCAGCTACAAGCCAAACCTTGCTACCAAGTGGCAGGTTGCCGATGACTCAAAGTCGATGACCATCGATCTTCGCAGCGGCGTCAAGTTCACCGACGGAGCAGCATTCAACGCTGATGCAGCCAAGGCCAACCTCGATGCCTACATTGGCGGAGTTGGTCCATACACCGCAAAGCTTTCGGGTACTACCGTTTCGGTTGTCGACTCAGACACTATCAAGTTGACCATGAGCACTCCTAACCCTGAAATTGTTTACTGGTTGGCAACTACCGGTAGCTTCATGGCTAGCCCAAACGTTTTGAAGACCGCCGGCTTGAAGACCAAGCCAGTTGGTTCTGGCCCTTACATTCTTGATTCAGCAACTGTTGGTTCTCAGTATGTATTCAAAGCCAACCCAAGCTACTGGGACAAGTCAAAGCAGAAGTTCTCAAAGATCACCATAAAGTTCTTGTCAGACGCAACTGCTCGCCTAAACGCACTGTTAGGTGGTCAGGTTGATGCTGCTTACCTAACTGCTGGAACTGTTGCTGCCGCAAAGAGCAAGGGTAAGACACTTTACTCAAACTCGCGTGCAGTGGACTACAAGGGAATTGTTGTTTTTGACCGCAACGGTAACAAGAACCCTGCACTAGGTGACGTTCGCGTGCGCCAGGCAATGAACTACGCGATTGACCGCGCGGCACTTGCAAAGGCAGTTGAAGTTAATGCAGAGCCAACCACTCAGATCTTCTCTCCTGCGGGAACCGCATACAAGAAGAGTCTTGACAACTACTACAAGTTCGATCTTGCTAAGGCAAAGTCACTCATGGCAGCTGCTGGATACGCAGATGGTTTCACTTTGAACCTAAACAACTGGGTAGAGCCAAACCTAAACGCATTGGTTGAAAGCTACCTAAAGGCAATCAACATCAAGGTGAACTGGGTTCAGGACACCAACTGGTACCCGAACGCTAAGGCTGGAAAGTTCGAAGCAATCATCATGTCGATCTTCCAGGGAACCGACTTGGTTACTGCTGAGACCGCAACTGCTAAAGACGGAAGCTGGAACTGCTTGAAGTACGAGAGCCCAGCCATGAAGAAGGCCTGGGCGGCTCTAAGCCAGTCAGGTACTGCAAACCAGGTAAAGGTTCAGACTGCAAACATGAACCAGATCGCGGTTGAAGAAGCTTGGTTTGTACCGTTCTACCGTGTGCTTCACTACGTTGCTACATCCAACCGTGTGAAGACAGTGGTTCAGGCGCAGAACGCAGTGCCTTACCTATACAACTACGCACCAACCGGTAAGTAGAAAACCTAGGTGCGGGTCGGGCGTACAGTTCTCCTATCGCCCGACTCGCACCGGTACCATCTCTAAATCTGAAAGGCACGGGAATGCTGGGATTCATCGTTAGACGACTTCTTTCCGGAGTGCTACTTCTTTTTGTAATCACCACACTGGCTTACTTCTTAGTGTTCTTCACCGTCGATGGTGTTGCCTATCGTTTGCTCGGCGACTCAGCAACTCAATCTGACATCCTTGCCAAGAATCACGAACTTGGACTCGATCGCCCTTTCTTCGCACGTTACTGGGATTGGCTAACCGCAGCAATCCATGGTGACTTTGGAACATCTTGGTTTAACAACGAGCGCATCATCGATGCGTTGGCAAATCGACTACCTGTGACAGTAACTGTTGTTGGTATCGCAATTTTGATTTCAGCAATCTTGGCAGTAGTGCTTGGCATGGCTGCAGCAATCAAAGGTGGATGGATTGACCGCCTTGTCCAGCTACTTGCAATTGCCGGATTTGCAGTTCCAGCTTTTGTTATCGCAGTTATTTCGGTAACTATTTTTGCAATTACTCTTTCGTTGCTACCGGCAACTGGATGGGTGCCCATCACCGAAGATCCGGTTGGTTGGCTTCTCTCACTTATTCTTCCTACCTTTGCTTTAGTAATCGCTACGGTCGCTTCATCGGCTCAACAGATTCGTTCGGCCATCAAAAATGTTTACGAGCGTGACTGGGTGCGCACTTTGCGCAGCCGCGGCATTGCCGAAAAAGAAATCTTGTTTAAGCACGTTTTGCGTGCAGCAGCTCCATCCGGACTCACAGTCTTGAGTCTGCAGTTTGTTGGAATGCTCGGTGGTTCGGTAATCATCGAAAGCATCTTTGCTCTTCCAGGTATGGGGCAGTATGCCGTTACCGCAACTGGAGCAGGAGACACACCTGTTGTTATGGGTGTCGTGGTCTTCACCGTAGTAGTTGTAATCGTGGTCAACCTGGTCGTAGACCTAATCAATGGCTGGCTAAACCCTAAGGTGCGTGTTAAGTAATGTCTGCTGCAACTTCAGTGAACCGTCAGGGGCTATTCGCCCGACTAATTCGAAACCCGCTCGGCATCGTGACTCTGAGCTACCTGCTAATCGTTGTGTTGGTGGCCATCCTGGCCCCAGTAATCGCACCAATGGACCCGCTACTCACCGATCCGGCCAGCATCATGACTCCGCCAGACGGAATTCACCTTCTCGGCACCGACTCGGCTGGTCGAGATGTGCTTAGCCGACTAATCTTCGGAGCCCAGGCAACCTTGATTGCCGCAGTCATCGTGGTGGTCGTGGCAATCGTGGTCGGCGTGCCTTCTGGCTTGCTAGCCGGATACTATGCGGGCAAGTTCGACGCCATTGCTTCTTGGCTATCAAACATGATCATGGCATTGCCGGCAATGATTGTTCTGCTTGCGGTACGTACCGCGCTTGGCCCATCGATTTACCTAATCATGACGGTATTCGGTGTGATCATTGCTCCCGGATTCTTCCGACTCACTCGTTCGGCCGTAATGGGCGTGCGAAATGAACTCTATGTTGACGCAGCGCGCGTCTCAGGTTTGAGTGACATGAGAATCATAAGTAAGCACATCTTTACTGTGGTTCGTGCGCCGATCATTATTCAGTCGGCAATGATCTCCGGAATCGCGATTTCGATTCAGTCTGGTCTTGAATTTCTTGGACTCGGCGACACCACACTGATTAGTTGGGGAACCATGATCAATGATGGCTTCCGCAATATCTTCGTTGCCCCAATTTTGGTGCTCTGGCCTTCGCTTATTATTTCGCTAACTATTGGTGCTTTTGCACTCTTGGGTAACGCGATTCGTGACGGCTTTCTGTTTCGCACCTTAGTGTTGGATACCCTCAGGGCGATGGCAGTTTGAAGACCGTCGTGTCTGATGTTTCTTTCTACCTAGACAAGGGTGAAGTGCTCGGAATTGTGGGAGAGTCTGGTTCTGGAAAGTCGCAGACCGCATTCTCAATTCTCGGATTGCTTCCAAGCAACGCGCAGATCAACTCCGGGCACATCCTTTTTGATGGCAACGATTTGGTGAGCGCCGAAGCTGGTTCAATCTCAGCAAAGGCAATGACGCAGTTCCGCGGCAAGCGCATCGCTTACATTCCGCAGGAGCCAATGAGCAACCTAGACCCAAATTTCACCGTGGGTTATCAGTTGGTTCGTCCGATCGTG
>JBEGPH010000016.1:0-15817 GCA_041181555.1 Actinomycetota bacterium
CACCGCATCTGCGTTCGACCAGATCGACAACTCTCCTGAAGAGAAGCAGCGCGGTATTACCATCAACATCTCACACGTTGAGTACCAGACCGAGAAGCGCCACTACGCACACGTAGACGCTCCGGGCCACGCTGACTACATCAAGAACATGATTACTGGTGCAGCTCAGATGGATGGTGCGATTCTTGTAGTTGCAGCAACCGACGGTCCTATGCCTCAGACCAAGGAGCACGTGCTTCTTGCTCGTCAGGTTGGCGTTCCTTACATCGTTGTTGCTCTAAACAAGTCAGACATGGTTGACGATGCAGAAATCCTAGACCTCGTTGAGATGGAAGTTCGTGAACTTCTAAGCGCTTACGAGTTCCCTGGCGACGACGCACCTGTTATCAAGGTTTCAGCTCTAAAGGCACTTGAGGGCGACGCTGAGTGGGGCCAGAAGGTTCTTGACCTTATGGACGCTTGCGACAACTTCATCCCAGAGCCAGAGCGCGACCTAGACAAGCCATTCTTGATGCCTGTTGAAGACGTTTTCACCATCACTGGTCGTGGAACCGTTATCACCGGCAAGATCGAGCGTGGTCAGGTAAAGGTTAACGACGAAGTTGAAATCGTTGGTATCCGCGAGAAGCAGAAGACTACCGTTACCGGTATCGAAATGTTCCGCAAGCTACTCGACCTGGTTCAATCACTCCACACACCGGCTTCGACGCAAACGTCTACATCCTTTCAAAGGATGAGGGTGGTCGTCACAACCCGTTCTACTCAAACTACCGTCCACAGTTCTACTTCCGTACAACTGACGTGACCGGTGTTATCACCCTTCCTGCAGGCACCGAAATGGTTATGCCTGGCGACACCACTGAAATGGCAGTTGAGCTAATCCAGCCAATCGCTATGGAAGAGGGACTACGTTTCGCTATCCGTGAGGGTGGACGTACCGTAGGTGCAGGAACTGTTACCAAGATCACCAAGTAATTCATTTACTTTCGAAAAGACCCGGGCTTCGGCTCGGGTCTTTTTGGTTAATCAAGAATGGCCCCAACCGAAGCTGAGGCCACCCTTCGGTTCTAAAGACTCAAAGTAATGATGATCTCAATGATGACAAGCACCATTTTGATCAACAAAACAATCAGTTTGAACCACTTGGACATGTCCAAGTATCCTCCCCTCATAAGGCATGAACCTCTGAGAGTCATTCAACCGGACCGCACAAATACTTTCCCGTGACAAGCATTTGTGATTTAATCTAAGAGTGTTACGTCTCGGATTATTGGTCCGGTTCAACGCTCTCTTAGCGTCAGAAAAATCCCCCAGTTCATGCTGGGGGATTTTCTTTAGCCAAACCTGCAAGTCACGCAGCTTGCTTGGCAATTCGATACTTGTTCCTTATTTGAGATGCTAGGTATGTCACCGCAAATCTGTCAGAAATAAGTGCAACATAAAATCTGTGGATAGTCTTTTTGGTAAGAACTCGACTGCAAGCTGAAGAAGCTCGAGTGCTCAGCCTTTACAAGCGACCAAGTAACCTTCGAATCACTAACATCACAATTCCTGGAACTGAAACTCAGATACCTGCGCGCCTCTATCAGCCAACTGACTCTGAAGGAAATCTCACATCTGGCCCGCATCCATTGCTGGTTTGGTTCCACGGTGGCGCGTTTGTTTTTGGCGACATCGACATGGGCGAGGCAGAGTTCACTTCTTGTGAAGTTGCTTCACGCGGCAATGTTGTAGTCGTTTCGGTTGACTATCGTTTGGTAAACGAAAACCGCAGATTCCCGTGTGCACAAGTAGACGGCTTGGATGCAGTTGCTTGGGCAATTATGGAAGCGCCTGAACTGGGTGCGGATAAGAATCGTGTGTTTGTTGGTGGTGGAAGTGCTGGCGCCTGCTTGGCCGGTTCGGTGTCGCTAATGCTTCGTGATCGCGGAATAAAGATCGCCGGTGTGCTTCCGATTTACCCCCTGGCACATCGAGAACTCCCAATAATCAGCGACGAAGTCATGAAGCTCGTGGATGGAATACATTACTTCACTCAGGAATTTGTTACCGTGCACAACGACTGGTGCTTGGAAGGCTACGAAAGGCGGTTATCACGGTTTCCCGGGCGACACTGAAGATAAATCAGGCCAGGCACCTTTCTTAGTGGTGCATGCCGAACGTGATTCCTTGCGCATGACTGGTCAGAAGTGGGTTCAAGAACTACGAGCCGCAGGCGTCTCAGTGGACGAGTTCATTGAGCCAGGCGCGCTTCACGGTTACTTGAGTTACGGGCCGGAGAACTCCGGAGCAGATCACACCTATGGCCTCATGGCGAAGTGGATCAATGCCCACTAGACCATTCACCGCAGCTAAGTGGATCAAGGTTGTTGAGCCAGAGCTCAAACCCAAAGGGGAGCGCCCTGCCTACTGGGTGAGTCGTGATTTTGATGCTTCGGCTGGAAATGCAGTTCTGCGCATCTCGGCACAGGGGCTATATCAGGCGTACCTAAATGGGGTGCGAGTGGGAAACGAAGAGCTCACGCCGGGATCTACCCAATACCTAAAACGAATTCAATTTCAAACCTACGAAGTTTCGCTCAAAGCTGGGCAAAACAATCTTGAGATTCTGGTAGCCGACGGATGGTTCCGCGGCGCAGCAGACGTGATGCGCTCCGATTTGCAGTTCGGCGATCACGTTGCCGTCATTGCCGAAATAACCGATGTAGTACACACCGACAATTCATGGCATTCGTCGCCTTCGCACATTCTTAGTGCTGACTTGTTTTTAGGTCAGGTGGAAGACCGAAACTTGCCTACCGTGCGCGAATGGACTCCAGTGGAGCAGATTGATGTTTCGGCAGAGCTAGTGCAGCCGATTGCACCTCCGGTAAAACGCGTGCAGGAGATTGCGCCGGTTGCCATCACTAAATTTGGCGACGCATTCATCGTGGATTTCGGGCAGAACATCAATGGCTGGTCGCGGTTGAGCCAACTTGGCCCGGCCGGCAACAAAACCACTCTCACGCACGCAGAGTTTGTTGGGGCAGATGGCAACATCAACACCAGCCACCTTGATGCACACTTTCCGTTTATGCCGGAACCGATTCGTGATCACCAAATTGACAGCGTGATTTCAGCGGGAATCCAGGGCGATGTTTTTGAGCCGATTTTCACTACGCACGGGTTTCAATATGTTCGGGTGGATGGCTTCCAGGGCGAACTCACCGCCGCCGACATCAACGCAATCGTGGTGCACACCGACCTGAGAAAGATTGGTACTTTCACATCTTCGGATCGCAGGTTAACTTGGTTGCACGAAGCAGCCGAATGGGCTTTCCGCGGCAACGCTTGCGATGTACCCACCGATTGCCCCACGCGCGAACGCGCTGGTTGGAGTGGCGACTGGCAGATCTTCGCAGACACCGCTGCATACCTTTACGACATTGACGGCTTCTCCAGAAAATGGCTTGCCGATGCGGTGATCGACCAGCACGAGGATGGCCGAATTGCCAACATCACGCCGGTAACCAAGAGCGGTGGCTTTGATTCTCCAATCGGCGCCTTGAATGGTTCTTCGGGTTGGGGTGATGTGATCATCCAAGCTCCGCTAGCCGCATATCGTGCATATGCAAAAACTGATGCGCTCGAAGAATGTTTTGATGCGATGCAGAAGTGGATCGAATTTGGACTTCGTTCTGCGGAGCAAGGGCGTCATCAGTCGCGAACTGGTTCACCACAACCGCACGAACGTTACCTATGGGACACCGGTTTCCACTGGGGTGAATGGCTCGAGCCGGGAGTGCCACCCGAGAGTCCGTTTGAAAAATTGAAACAGGACATGAGTGAGGTAGCCACGGCTTATCTTTATCGTTCCTGCAGAGACTTCGCCGAGGTCTGCCGAATTCTTGCAAAGCCAATCGAAATTGCCGCGCGTTACGAGGCGATAGCAGAAAACATTCGCGCGGCTTGGCAGTTGGAATTCTTGGATGCGTTTGGCTCGGTGAAGACAAAGACTCAGGCGGCGATGGTTCGTCCACTGGCTTTTGGTCTGATTGAAAACCGTGAAGCGGTTGCAGCAGAGCTCGCCGCGCTAATCAAGTCAAACGGCAATCGCCTTGGCACCGGATTCCTTTCTACGGTTAACTTGCTGCCGGTGCTCGCCGAAAATGGTCAAGCAGAAACTGCGTTTGATTTGCTGTTTCAAGAGCAGCAGCCATCATGGCTTTACATGCGCAACAAAGGCGCCACCACAATGTGGGAACTCTGGGATGGCATCACTGAAGATGGCAGACCACAGATGTCGCTAAACCACTATTCAAAAGGTGCCGTGGTTTCGTTCTTGCATCACCAGGTTGCCGGGTTGAAAGCTGTGCGCCCTGGTTATCAGGAGTTCGTGGTGGAGCCCGTATTCGATGATCGAGTGCCAGATGCTGCCACTAGCTTTAACAGTCCATTCGGTCTTATCGCTGCCGGCTGGCGACGCGAAGCTGGTTCGATTGTGGTCGAGGTCACAGCGCCTGCGCTAGCCTCTGGCTCTATACGACTCTCAAATGGTGACTATTTGCCGGTACCTGCTGGTGCGACTGTTGTTGTCACGCTTGAATAGCCTGATGACCAAGCCAAAGTACTCTCGGGCGCTCGAATTCTCGAAACCAATCATTCCGGGCTTCTATCCAGACCCTTCAATTGTTCGAGTAGGAGATACCTACTACATAGCCAACTCGAGCTTTGAATACGCCCCAGGAGTGCCAATTCACAAGTCAAAAGACTTGGTCAACTGGGAATTCGCCGGCCATGCCTTGCACTCACGTGCCCAGATGAACATCGAAGGCCAAATTAACTCTGGCGGCATCTTTGCGCCGACGATTCGATATCACGAAGGCAAGTTTTACATGATCACCACTTTGACCGATGGCAAGTGGCAGCTTCTGGTAACCTCCGATTCGGTTGAAGGCCCATGGAGCGATGCGGTGCGCATCAACCTATTTGGCATCGATCCTGACATCGCCTGGGATGAAGATGGTCGTTGCTTTATGACTTATGCATCTCTTCAACTTCAGGGATTAGGGCAGGTTGAGATAAATCCTGCTACTGGTGAAGTGTTGGGCGAACCTTATTTGGTGTGGCAGGGTAATGGCGGAAAGTTTCCTGAAGGCCCGCACATGTATCGCATTGGCGACTACTGGTACATGGTGATTGCCGAAGGTGGCACCGAACGAGGACACGCGGTTTCGGTGGCACGTTCGAAAAACATTAGCGGACCATTCGAATCAGACCCGAAAGGGATCCTGCTTTCAAACCGCGGTACCGATTTCAAAATCCAAAACACCGGTCACGCCGACTTGGTTGAAAAAGCAGATGGTACTTGGGCGATGGTTTTTCATGGCACTCGTCCTCGCGGAGCATCACCGGAGTGGCACACTATTGGACGCGAAACTTGCGCGGTGGAAATCAATTGGAAAGATGGCTGGCCGCAACTCGGTGAACCGATTGAACCAAGCAGCGTGAAGTCGGTTGTTGAGATTCTCGATGACAAATCTACGCTTCCGCAGGAGTGGATCTCGGTTGGAAGTTGGCCATCGGAAAACTCCGAGCAAACCCCCGAAGGAATTTTGTTCAAGCAGTTCGTGGCTCGTCGCCAAACCAGCCCATACTTTGAAGTAACTGCAGAGCTTGCTGGTGAAGGCACTCACGGTATCGGAGTTGGCCTCGATGGCAGGCACCACCTTGGCCTACTGACAGATGGACAGCGCACCTGGGCCTACTGGACCATTGGCGACCATGGCTTCGAGATTGGCTCTGTGTCAGGGGAGGCCAAGGCACTGCGGATCAAGAGCGTGCCGATGACCGGTGGTTTTACCGATCCGGTTGGGCCCGACAAGTTACACCTCAGCGTGATTCGTGCTGATGGATCAGAACACGAGGTGGCCGCTCTCGATGGTCGATATTTGAGCACCGAAGTAGCTGGCGGTATGACCGGTCGCGTGGTTGGAGTGTTGGCTTTTAGTCCAACGGTTTTGAAGAAGTGGGAGTACCGCTCTACCGAAGGGTAGAGGAACGAACAACCAGTTCTGGTTGAAACTCAATATTCTTACTTTTACCATGATTGCTGATTAGCAATTCGATAGCGGCCTTACCGATTTCAGCACTCGGTTGTCGCACTGAGGTAAGCGGCACAATCGCTGCTGCCGCGAAGTCGATGTCGTCGTAACCAATCAAGCTGAGGTCACGTGGAATGCTTACATGTCCATCGACAACACATGCCTGCATAATGCCAATTGCAACTAAGTCGTTTGCTGCAAATACGCCGTCGAACTTTTCCACCAGTTTTCCAAGTGCCCGTCCAGATTGCACTGACAAATTTTTTGTCTCAACGACTTCAAGGGTTACGTCGTTGTGTTCCGCAACTGCTTTCTTCGCACCAGCTAAACGGTCTGCGATTTGATGCACGGTTAGCGGCCCACCCACAAATGCAATATGTTTGCGACCGCATTCGATTAGATGCTTAGTGGCAAGATATCCGCCAGCGACGTCGTCCACAGAAACTGAAGAGAAGTCTGAAGACTTGCGATCCACTAAAACTATTCCGGTGCCTCGTTTTTGCGCTTGTTTCAAATATTCAAGATTGTCGCCGGTAGGGCTCACGAGCACTCCGCGCACACGCTGCTCTTCGAAAAGGGACAGCATCGCTTGCTCACGTTCGAGCTCATCGTCGGTATTGGCCAAAAGTACACTCAGGTTTTGCTCGTTGGCGGCATCTTCGGCACCTCTGGCGACATCGGTGTAAAAAGGGTTGCGCACATCGGGCACGATTAGCCCGATTGATCGGCTGCTTCCGGCACGTAACTGGCGAGCGGCATCGTTTCTTACAAAGCCAAGCTCCATGATGGCCTTCTGAACCTTGGCCCGGGTCTTCTCAGAAACCAGGTCAGGGTTATTGAGCACATTGGAAACCGTGCCCAGGGCCACCCCGGCTCTGGCGGCTACGTCCTGGATGCTTGGCGCATTATTGCTCATTGTGCTATTGTATTGAAACGTTTCAATAAATCGAGCAGAAAGTGCAAAATGTCCACTCAGGAGCTATTTGCCAAGCTAAATGACCAGGCCATCGAACTTCCATCTTGGGCTTTCGGAAACTCTGGAACCCGCTTCCGTGTTTTTCCATCGGCCGGTGTGCCACGTGACCCGTTCGAGAAGATCGAAGATGCAGCTCAGGTACACAAGTACTCGGGTATTGCGCCGACTGTTGCTCTCCACTACCCGTGGGACAAAGTCGACGATTTTGCCAAGCTTCGCGCACATGCGGAATCGCTCGGTGTTGCATTAGGCACCATCAACTCAAATACTTTCCAAGACGAAGATTACAAACTCGGTTCACTCGCACACAATGATGTGAAGGTGCGCAACAAAGCAATCGATCACCACTTTGAGTGCATCGACGTGATGGGCGAGACCCACTCACGTGACCTAAAGATTTGGTTGGCAGACGGTTCGAACTATCCAGGCCAAGACGACATGCGTCGTCGTCAGGATAATTTGCACGACTCATTGCAAAAGATTTACGCGCGTCTTGGAAAAGATCAGCGCATGGTGCTCGAGTACAAGTTCTTCGAGCCAGCTTTCTATCACACCGATGTACCTGACTGGGGTACTTCATACGCTCAGGTAGCTGCGCTTGGCGATCGTGCCGTAGTTTGTCTCGACACCGGTCACCACGCTCCTGGAACCAACATTGAATTCATCGTGATGCAGTTGCTGCGTTTGGGTAAGCTCGGTGCATTCGACTTCAACTCACGCTTCTATGCTGACGACGATTTGATTGTTGGTGCAGCCGATCCATTCCAATTGTTCCGCATTATGTATGAGGTAATTCGTGGTGGCGGTTACGGTGCTGCATCAGGTGTGGCATTCATGCTCGACCAGTGCCACAACATCGAAGACAAGATTCCTGGTCAGATTCGTTCGGTGCTAAATGTGCAGGCGATGACCGCACGTGCACTGTTGGTAGACAGGGCCGCACTTGAGAAGGCTCAGCTGGCTGGCGATGTACTAGGCGCGAATGACATTTTTATGAATGCGTTCTACACCGATGTTCGCCCGATGCTTGAGCAGTGGCGCGAATCTAAAGGCCTTGCTGCTGATCCAATTGCCGCATTCAACGCCAGCGGTTACCTAAAGAAAATTGCTGAGACTCGTGTGGGTGGCACCCAGGCAGGCTGGGGAGCCTAATGAACAAGACCGTAGCTGAGCTGCTAGCTCGCTCCAACAAACTGGGTAGCAACCCGAAGAACACCAACTATGCCGGTGGAAATACATCGGCGAAGGGCACCGAGATTGATCCGGTTACCGGAAAGCCGGTAGAGCTGCTCTGGGTGAAAGGCTCTGGCGGAGACCTCGGCACTCTCAAGGAAGCTGGCCTTGCTGTGCTCCGACTCGATCGTGTGCGCGCACTCCAGGACGTTTACCCTGGCGTGAATCGTGAAGACGAGATGGTCGCGGCTTTCGATTTCTGTTTGCACGGTCGCGGCGGAGCAGCTCCGTCAATCGACACCGCCATGCACGCACTCGTCGATGCCGCACATGTGGATCACCTGCATCCAGATTCTGGAATCGCAATTGCCACTGCGAAGGATGGCGAGAAGCTAACCAAGAAAATTTTCGGTGACCGCGTGGTTTGGGTCGACTGGCGTCGTCCTGGTTTCCAGCTCGGGCTAGACATCGCAAAGGTACAACGCGAGAATCCAAAAGCTATCGGCTGCATTCTTGGTGGTCATGGCATTACTTCATGGGGCAAAACTTCTGCAGAGGCAGAAAAGAATTCGCTCGAGATTATCAAAACTGCAGAGCAGTACATTGCAAAGAACGGTAAGAAGAATCCATTCGGCGCAGAGGTAGCAAAGTTCAAGCCACTCAAAGCTGCCGCGCGTAAATCACGTGCTGCTGAGATTGCACCATTTATTCGAGGATTGGCTTCAACTGATAAGCCACAGGTTGGTCACTTCGACGACAGCTCAGCGGTGCTCGATTTTATGTCGCACAGTAAATTGAAGGCCCTTGCTGCACTTGGCACCAGTTGCCCTGATCACTTTTTGCGCACGAAGGTGAAACCAATGGTGCTTGATCTTGCACCAGATGCACCACTTGATAAGGTCAAGGCTCGTTTAGCTGAACTGCACGAGGAATACCGTGCCGACTACGCGGCCTACTACAAGAAGCACGCCAAGAAGGATTCACCGGCAATGCGCGGTGCAGACCCTGCCATTGTGTTGGTGCCGGGTGTGGGAATGTTCTCGTTTGGTGCCAACAAGCAAACCGCTCGCGTGGCTGGCGAGTTCTACATCAATGCCATCAATGTGATGCGCGGTGCAGAAGCAATCTCCACCTACTCACCGATCAGTGATGCTGAAAAGTTCAACATCGAATACTGGTCTCTCGAAGAGGCAAAGCTTCAGCGCATGCCGAAGCCTAAGCCTTTAGCTTCGCGAGTGGCCTTCATCACCGGTGCCGGTTCGGGTATCGGTAAGGCAATCGCCGAGCGCGTGGCTGCAGAGGGTGCCTGCGTGGTAATTGCCGACCTCAACTTAGACAACGCAAAGGCAGTAGCCGAGTCACTTGGGGGCGCCGACGTTGCTATCGCGGTGAAGATTGACGTTTCTGATGAAAATCAAATCAAAGCCGCACTGGATGAAGCAGTGCTCGCCTTTGGTGGTGTGGACCTAATCGTCAACAACGCCGGGCTTTCAATCTCAAAGCCACTGCTGCAGACCACCCAGCACGATTGGGATCTGCAGCACAACGTGATGGCACGCGGTTCATTCTTTGTTTCTCGCGAGTCTGCCCGCATCCTGATTGATCAGAAGATGGGTGGCGACGTTGTTTACATCTCGTCGAAGAACTCAGTCTTCGCGGGGCCTAACAACATCGCCTACTCGGCGACCAAGGCAGATCAGGCACACCAGGTGCGCCTACTTGCCGCCGAACTCGGTGAACACGGCATTCGCGTGAACGGAATCAATCCTGATGGAGTGGTTCGCGGTTCTGGTATTTTCGCCAGCGGTTGGGGAGCTTCACGTGCCAAGGTGTACGGCGTGAAGGAAGACGATCTGGGTAAGTACTACGCTCAACGCACTCTACTAAAGCTCGAAGTTGTTCCGGAAAATGTGGCAAACGCCGTATTTGCTTTGACCGCCGGCGAACTAAGTCACACAACAGGCCTTCACATTCCAGTGGACTCCGGTGTAGCGGCAGCCTTCCTGCGATAACTATGACCGAGATTCTGGGAGCAATCGACCTTGGCGCGTCAAGCGGACGCGTCATAGCCGGTGTGCTCACTGAATCGTCATTGGAACTGCACGAGATTGCTCGCTTTCCTAATGGACCAGTTGTCGATGGCGAAAAACTCTATTGGGATTTTGATGCGCTCTGGAGTGCAATCAAGTCGGGGCTCAACAAACTTGGAGATTTTGCCACCGATCACAATGTCAAAGTAAAAACAATCGGCATTGACACCTGGGCTGTTGATTACGGGCTGGTAGATTCCAGCGGTAACTTAGTTGCTGCTCCTAGACACTATCGAGATGTACGCAATCTTCTTGGTGCGAGTGTGGTGCACGAGACAGTTTCTCAAAGCGAGCTTTACCAAGAGAATGGTTTGCAATTTCAACCGTTTAATACGCTCTATCAACTGACGGCAGAGCAATTGCAGAACCCAGAAATTCTGGCCAAAGCCGAAAAAGTTTTGCTCATGCCAGACCTAATCGCTTTTTTGCTAACCGGTTCGCGTCGTGCTGAAGTGACAAACGCATCAACCACCGGATTGCTCGATGTACACACACACCATTGGAACTCAGAACTTTGTGAAAAACTAGGCATCAATCCGAGTTTGCTGCCTGATTTGATCAACCCAGGTGAAAGCTATGGTCCGCTGCAGGGATTTGAAAATCCTGGATTGCGTGGCACAGAGGTGGTTGCGGTTGCATCACACGACACCGCATCTGCCGTGCTTGCAGTGCCGGTGCTAGATGAGCACGGCGCCTATCTTTCTAGCGGCACTTGGTCGCTGATTGGTGCAGAGCTAGACGCCCCAATTCTCAGCGAACTTTCCGCTCAGGCAAACTTCACCAATGAGCTTGGTGTGAATAACACCATTAGATTCCTCAAAAACCTAAGCGGGCTCTGGCTACTGCAGGAGAGCATGCGCACCTGGGATCTCAAGGTGGAAGAAGTTCTAGAGGGCGCTAAGTATGAAACCACAGATGCCCGCATCGACGTAAACGATCCGGAATTTGCCGCTCCTGGAGACATGCCTTCCAGAATTCAGGTTCACGTGACCAGGCGTGGACATCAGGCACCACAAACTCCGGCGGCCATTACGCGTTGCATTTTGGAATCACTAGCCGATGCTTATGCATCTGCCATTCAAGAGCTGGAGCAGATCACCGGCCGCAAAATAACAAAGCTAAACATTGTCGGTGGCGGCAGTCAGAACGATTTGCTGAATCAGTTGGCGGCGAATCGATGCGGTATTCCGGTACTTGCTGGTCCGGTGGAGGCTACCGCGATTGGCAACCTCATGGCACAAACCAACATAAAAAAGAAACGCGAATTCATCGCAAAGAGTTTTGAACCAAAGTTGTTTCAACCACAAAAGAACGAGGCATAAATGAAAATCGAACTGCGTAGTCAGTACCCAAACAAGCAGATTGGTTTTCCCGGTGGGCTGCTAGAGCTCAGTTGGAAAGTCAGCGGAGCTGCAAGTGGGGCATCGCAGTTGGCCTACGAAATTCAGTCGGCGCTGGACGCAGACTTTACAACTGCTTTGAAATCAGACCAGGTCAAGTCGTCGCAATCTCAGTTTGTAAAAGCCCCACACGTTCCGGAACTTAGCCGTGAAATGTCATTTCATCGCGTGCGAATCGAAACCCAGAGTGGCTGGTCCGAATGGAGCAACACTGTGGTTCACGAAACAGGCCTGCTCAATGGTTCTGAACTCATAGGAGTCGCGATTGGTGACGATAGCGTCGCTGAAGACCCTGCCACGCTATTGCGCACAACTTTCCAGGTGTCGAAACCGGTAGCACAGGCACGCCTATATGCGAGCGCTCGAGGAACTTTCGATGTCATGATCAACGGTGCCAAAGCAGGTGACCACCTGTTAGCACCAGGTTGGACTGTTTACCAACACAGGATTTTGGTTGAGACTCACGACGTGACGAATTATCTGGTCGAAGGCGAGAACGCATTTGGCGTATTGCTCACAGACGGCTGGTGGCGCGGCAAGCTTGGATGGGAAGAGAGACTAAACGGTTACGGGGATAAGACTTCCTTTATTGG
Source organism: Actinomycetota bacterium (assembly GCA_041181555.1). Taxonomy (GTDB): domain Bacteria; phylum Actinomycetota; class Actinomycetes; order Actinomycetales; family Microbacteriaceae; genus Rhodoluna. Next base: position 12,316 of record JBEGPH010000016.1, read on the forward strand.
TCAGATTGAGATTCAGTACGAAGATGGCTCATCCGAAATTATCGCCAGCGATAGTAATTGGAAGACCGCCACGGGTGGGGTGCGTTTTGCCTCACTTTACGATGGCACCACCATGGATTTCACCATGGCCCAGCCGGCTTGGTGCAAGCCAGGCTTTGACGATTCGGCGTGGAGCCCTGTGCAGGTGCACCCGCTGGACAAGGCGCTGCTGGAGCCTATGACCGCACCACCGGTGAGAGTGAAGCAAGAATTCAAGATGTCATTTGAGCAGCAGGCGGATCGAGTACTACTTGATGCCTCGCAGAATATTGCCGGCTGGGTGCGTCTAAAGGTAGATGGAAAACGTGGCGACAAGGTTGTGGTTCGTCACGCCGAGGTGCTTGGACCAAATCGCACTCTTCACACGGTTACCCTTCGTACCGCTAAAGCTACGGACACTTACATTCTTGGTAAAGACGGCGTGCAAGAACTTGAGCCGAAGCACACTTTCCACGGATTCCAGTTTGCGGATGTAGTCACTGAAGCAAAAGTGCTTGAGGCAACTGCAATTGCAATTACTTCTGACAATCAGGATCGCAGCACCTTCGAGAGTTCGCACAAACTTTTGAACGGTTTCATTAGCAACGTGAAGTGGTCTCAGCGCGATAACTTCGTATCGATTCCAACCGACTGTCCACAGCGCGACGAACGTATGGGCTGGACAGGAGATGCCCAGGCATTCATTTATGCGGCTAACACTCTCGTTGATGGGGATGCGTTTATGCGTTCGTGGTTGAGAGACATGGCGCTGGAACAACGTGAAGACGGAAACATTGGAATCGTGGTTCCAAACATTATTGAAGTGCACAATGGCGGTAAGCCGCACTTCTTCACGACACATGCAACCGCCGGTTGGGGAGACGCGGCAACGGTAGTGCCACTTGCTCTATACGACTCGTACGGAGACCTTGAAGTTCTCCGAACACAATTGCCGACAATGCGTCGATGGGTCGACTTCTTCAATTCTTATCGCGATGAAACGAAATTGTTTCCTCCGATTATGCAGTTAGGAGACTGGCTAGATCCTGATGCTCCCGAGGACAAGCCGATGAACGCAAAGGTGTCGCGCCAGTTCATGGCTACGGCCTATCTGGCACATAGCGCAAAGCTTCTAGCCCGTGCAGAGGCTCTTGTCGGTGACGCTGCCAAAGAGCAGCACTATCGTGGCATTTTCGAGGAAATCAAACTGGCTCTTTGGACGACACTGGCCCCGGATGCCATGGAAACACAGACCGGGTGTTCGATTTTGCTTGAGTTTTGGCTTTGCCCTAACGACCAGCGCGAAATGGTTGCTGCCAAGCTCGCGGAGATCGTTCGGAGCGAAAATGGGCGCATTGGTACCGGATTCCTGGGCACACCGGTAATTCTTGATGCTCTCAGCAGGAGCGGTCACCTTAATGAGGCTTACCTTATGTTGCTTCGCGAGGAACCGCGCAGCTGGCTTTTCCCGGTAAAGGTTGGAGCTACCACCATCTGGGAGCGCTGGGAGGCGATCAACCCAGACGGCAGTATCGCTAAGGGAAAAATGAGCGACAGCAACCGTGAGGATGATGAAAATCATTCAATGATTTCCTTCAACCACTATGCCTACGGTGCTGTGCTTGATTGGATTCACCGAAACGTGGCCGGACTCACTCCATCTGCTCCGGGTTACAAAGAAGTTGAAATTGCACCACGCCCAGCAGAAGGAATCGATTGGACTAAAAGTGCCATTGAAACCGGCTATGGAAAATTCTCTATCGACTGGAAGCTTGATGGGAACAAACTTCACGCAAAAGTTTCTGTGCCATTCGGTGTGGATGCAAAGTTGAATTTACCAATTAGTGATGGTTCAACTATTTTGGTAAACGGCGATGTCAAGCACAACGGCGATGTTCTAGAGCATGGCGAATATCAAATTGATCTAACTCACACTCAAATCGCAGTGCCAGGAAGAAAGTAATCAAAATGGGAAAGATTCAGAGAAAGTTTCCAAATCCAAAAGACCTCGCTCAGCTAATGCGATTCAAGGCGCCGTCGCTAGACCTAAAGAAGAAGCGTCTTGATTCTGCACTCACGATTTATGACTTACGCGAGATTGCAAAGCGTCGCACCCCTACTGCTCCTTTCGATTACACCGATGGCTCTGCTGATCAAGAGATCTCACTGGCACGTGCTCGTCAGGCTTTTGAGGATATTGAATTCCAACCTCGAATTCTTCGCGATGTAAGTGACGTTGATCTTTCCAGCACCGTGCTCGGAAAGAAAGTAGCCATGCCTTTTGGTATCGCGCCAACTGGCTTTACGCGCATGATGCAGACCGAAGGCGAGCAAGCTGGAAGCCAAGCTGCAGAGGCCGCCGGCATCCCTTACTCGCTCTCGACTATGGGCACCCGCTCTATTGAAGAGGTGGCTGCCTTCGCGCCAAACGGCCGCAACTGGTTCCAGTTGTACATGTGGAAAGACCGCGATCGCTCGATGGCCTTAGTGGAGCGCGCTGAGAAGGCTGGCTTCGATACCCTGATGCTCACCGTAGACGTGCCGGTTGCCGGTGCTCGCTTGCGCGACAAGCGCAACGGCATGACCATCCCGCCGCAGCTCACCCTTGGCACAGTCATCGATGCACTGCCTCGCCCAGCTTGGTGGATCAACTTCCTCACCACCGATGCCCTGAAGTTTGCATCTTTGGATAGCTGGAATGGCACGGTTGCCGAGCTACTCGACAAGATGTTCGACCCAACCGTCACCTTCGAAGACCTCAAGTGGATTCGTAAGCAGTGGAAGGGCAACCTGGTAGTTAAAGGCATTCAAAACGTCGACGACGCAAAGCTTGCCGTGAAGGCTGGAGCAGACGCCATCATCCTCTCGAACCACGGTGGTCGCCAGCTCGACCGCGCTCCGATTCCGTTCCACCTGCTACCTGAAACCGTGAAGGCCGTTGGCAAGAATGCCGAGGTTCACGTGGACACCGGAATCATGCACGGTGCAGACATCATTGCCAGCATCGCTAAGGGTGCAAAGTTCACACTTATCGGCCGTGCTTACCTATACGGTTTGATGGCCGGCGGCCGCGAAGGCGTGGACAAGACCATCGAAATTTTGCAGGGTCAGATGATTCGCACCATGAAACTTCTTGGCGCTCGCTCGCTCGATGAGCTCGAGCCAGGGCACGTCAAGATCCTCGAGAGACTAAGCGAAAGACGTTAATACCATTCAAAGGAATGGTTTATAGTTTTGTCTAAGGCAGAGCATCGGAGCTCTGCAGAGATGGAACATCATGAAGGCAGCAATTATTGGTACCGGCTTCATGGGGCATGTGCATGGCAACGCGGCAGCGCTAGCCGGGGTTGATCTAATTGGATTCGCTGGAAGCAGCCAGGCCAAAGCAGATGAAATTGCGGCTGGCTTTCGCGGAGCTAAGGGGTTTTCCTCTTTTGAAGCGGTGCTAGATGCCGAGCCAGACATCATTCACATCTGTACGCCT
>JBEGPH010000017.1:0-12923 GCA_041181555.1 Actinomycetota bacterium
TGGTGTTCCTGCGCACAAGCACGACACCTATGTGCCGGGTGTGGAATCAAACCTTGAAGAGATTTACTACTTTGAGACCGCAGTTTCACGCACGGTTACAGCGCCGGTGAATGCGGATCCAGTTGGCTACCTACGAGGCTACGCATCAGACGAGCGCGAATACGACGTGCTTGAAGAAGTTCGCTCCGGTGACGTTGGCTTGGTGCCTTGGGGTTGGCATGGTCCGGTCTCGGCAGCTCCCGGTGCTGACCTCTACTTCTTTAACGTCATGGCTGGCCCTGACCCAGATAGAAGTTGGAACATCACCGATGATCCAAATCACGCGTGGGTTCGTGAAACCTGGCACCACCAAGAACCAGATCCAAGACTTCCTTACACAATATAAGTAAAAGAAAGTAAGTAAATGGCAACTCGCAGAATGTCAGTAAGTCAGGCAATCGTTGAATTCCTGGCACACCAGTACACAGTCGACGGCGACATTCGAGGGTTTCTATGGAATCTTTGGTCACGGAAACGTTGCGGGCATCGGACAGTCTCTAAAGCAGCTCTCGGTTACCGATCCAAAGATGATGCCGTATCACCAGGCGCGCAATGAGCAGGCAATGGGCCACGAGTCAATTGCGTTCTCTCGTATGACTCGGCAGTAGCAACCACCAATCGACTTCCAGTTTTGCTGCTACCTTCTGACACTTTTGCAAATCGAGTAGCAGATCCAGTTCTGCAGCAACTTGAACAGCCCAATGACGCGAGCCTAACCGTGAACGATGCTTTCAAGCCGTTGTCGCGATTCTTTGATCGAGTGACACGACCTGAGCAAATTTTTTCGGCACTTCTAGGTGCAATGCGCGTGCTCACAGATCCAGTTGAAACTGGAGCCGTGACTATTTCTCTGCCAGAGGATGTTCAGGCAGAAGAGATTGACGTGCCTGAGGAATTCCTTGCGGATCGCGAGTGGCACATTCGCCGGCCTCGCCCTGATCGCGGAATCATCGCAGAGGTCGCAAAGGCTATTCGTTCGGCAAAGAACCCAATGATTATTGCGGGTGGCGGAGTGATTTACTCTGACGCAAATAACCAACTTCGCGAATTTGTAGAACAAACCGGAATCCCTGTAGGTATGGCACAGGCTGGCGTAGGTTCATTGGTATGGGATCACGCTCAAAACCTGGGCGCGGTGGGTGCCACTGGAACATCGGCGGCAAACCGAATTGCAGCCGAAGCCGATGTGATTATCGGAATCGGAACCCGTTACAGCGACTTCACTACTTCAAGTCGCACCGCGTTCCAAAACCCAAACGTGAAATTCATAAACATCAATATTGCATCGTTCGATGCCTTCAAGCACGGTTCAGCAATCCCTGTAGTGGCCGATGCGCGTGAATCTTTAGTTGAGCTCGTTGATGAGCTTCAGGGATTCCGAGTCTCATCCAACTTTGAGGCCGAGTACACCAAGCAGAAGGCAATCTGGGATGCCGCTGTTGACGAAGCGTTTGTCGATCAGAAGCGCGAGCTTCCTGGCCAGCCAGAAATTATCGGTGCTGTTCAGGAATCTTCTGACCCGCGTGACGTTGTAATTTGTGCAGCTGGTTCTTTGCCGGGTGATCTGCACAAACTATGGCGAGTCCGTGATGATCTTGGTTATCACGTTGAGTACGCATTTTCCTGCATGGGCTACGAAATTGCCGCTGGTCTTGGTGTCGCCCGCGCAGATAAGACTCGCGACGCAATTGTGATGGTAGGAGATGGTTCTTACTTGATGATGCATACCGAGCTTGTGACTGCTGTAGCCGAACGCTTGAAGTTCATCACTGTTCTCATTCAGAACCACGGCTACGCATCAATTGGCCATCTCTCTGAAGATGTTGGTTCCCAGCGCTACGGCACGAAGTATCGTTACCGCGATGTTGCAGGTAACAATCACGAGACTGGCGAAGTCTTGCCAATTGATTTGGCTGCAAACGCTGAAAGCTATGGTGTCAAAGTAATTCGCGTTGAGCCGGGGCCAAACTCAATTTCGGACCTTAAGGCTGCGGTAAAAGCAGCAAAGGCACACACTGGTGGGCCGGTGTTGATTCACATCAACAACGATCCTTTGATTTACGCGCCAGACGGCGAAGGCTGGTGGGACGTTCCAATTATGCCGGTCTCAGATCTAGACAGCACCAAGCAGGCCTACAAGGGTTACGACAAAGCAAAGCAGAAGCAAAAGTTGTTGCTTGGCAATGGCTCTTCTGATCGCGCTTAGTTCTTAATTACGACGGAGTAAAAAATGGTAAAAATTGCACTTGATCCAACCCCATTCCACAGCACGTACTCCTTATTGGAGTTTCCTGCTCTAGCTGCAGATCTTGGCTACAAGTACTTGCAGATGACCCCGCACCCAGATCTAATTCCTTTCTTTAATCACCCAAAGGGCGATGATGAATTAGTTAAGCAGCTGAAAAAGGCGGTGAAAGATGCGGGTATTGAAATCGCATCTACCCTGCCGGTGCTTCGCTGGTCTGGTCCTGACGAAGACGCTCGAGAGGCTGCGGTTCGTTATTGGAAGCGCGTGATTCGAATCACCGCCGATCTTGGGGTAGATACCATCGGAACTGAATTCAATGGTCGGCCTGAGCGTGCCGAAGAATCAGAGCGCGCCTTTTATCGTTCAATGGAAGAACTCGTTCCTATCATCGAAAAAGAAGGCATCAAGGTTTTCATTGATCCACATCCAGATGACTTTGTAGAAAATGGTTTGGCCGCGTGGCGAGTAATCCGCGGCATCAATTCTAAAAATTTTGGAATGGTTTACGTGGCCTCGCACACTTTCCACATGGGCAACCAGCCGGCAGAAATTCTTGAGGCTGCAAAGGGTCGAGTGGGAATCGTTCACATGAGCGACACCATGGACCACACCGCTTCACACGGGCTCCGCTACATCACAAACCCACCGGGAAATGCTGTTCGAGTTCACCAGCACCTGCGAATTGGTGCCGGCGATGTTAACTTTGATCAAATGTTCCAAGGCCTAAAGGCAAATGGATTCCTCGACAACCCAAACAGCATCCTGTGTTCAAGCGTTTTCGCAGAAAACGAGAACGCACGCGAGATGTCAATCTGGCAGCGTGAGGCTATCGAAGGCCTAGTGGCAAAGCACAAGTAAATTCCGTTGAAAAGCCAACCTCCGACCCTTGAGGGTTAGCGGTTGGCTTTTTACTAGGATTGCCACATGGCAAAAAAGGAAAGTAATAGCGATATTCGTCATGCCACTATGGCTGACATCGCTGCTGAAGTGGGCGTCTCTCGCCAGCTTGTTGGGCTTGTTTTCCGAGGTGAGCCGGGGGTAGGCGCTGCAACCGAGGCAAAAATTAGGGCCGCCGCCAAAAAACTTGGATATCAGCCAAATCTCGCCGCCCGTTCATTGAGAAGCGTTAATTCCAATTACATCGGCGTAATGTTTCGCCCGAGTGAATCGTCAATGGGTGAACTAGTTCCAGCCTTGTATAAATATGCCCACGCGGCGGGCTATCGTCTCTTTCTGAGTTCCGTTTCGACCAATCACGGGGAAGAGAGCGCTATCCAGGAGCTTCTGGGGCATCGGTGTGAAGGTATTGTGCTGTTTTCATCCCAGCAAAGTAAAACCGCTATCCAGAAGTTAGCAAGAACCATCCCGCTGGTCAGTGTTGGTCGCCGACTAGAGGGTGTGCGTTGTGGAATCGTGTCTTCACATGGTGAAGTTGGCGTAGCTGAAGCGGTTGATTATCTAATTGGGCTGGGGCACAAGCACATCGGCTATGTGTATGCGAAAGACATGCTTGACTCGGAATTTCGTCTGGAGGGTTATGTGTCGGCGATGAAACGCCACAATTTGGTCACTCAGATCGTAGAAATAGAAGGTGACTTCGCCGAAGAGGGTGGTTCCAAGGCGGCAGACAAATTCATCACTCGTGGGCTCCCAACAGCCATCGTTTGCAACAACGACCAGGCGGCGCTAGGTCTTTCTTACCGCCTAATTCAAAGCGGTATCGAAATCCCAGAGGACGTTTCTGTAGTTGGCTATGACGACACAGTGGCCAGCCTCCCGTTCTTGAATTTAACCACGGTTCGCCAGGATCCTGACGAAATAGCCGAGGCAGCAATCGGTGATCTTGTTGCCAGAATCAAAGGCCAACAATACCTTTCGCAAGAGATCCTAACCAGCTCAAAATTGGTGGTTAGAACTAGCACGGGCAAGCCAAAAGTTAGCACGAGCAAGTAAAATAATTGGGTGTTATAGGCTTAAAATCCTTATAAATAAAGGGATGTAGGCACATTACCAAGCGCTACTTGTTCTTAATCGTTTATAAAAGCGTTATGAAAATATGCTCAATTGAGCCCTAGGGCCAGTGGCGCTGGGTTAGATTTATTGTTATGACAAATCAAATTCGTGTTGGCACAGCGCCTGATTCTTGGGGCGTCTGGTTCCCAAATGACCCAAAACAAGTACCCTGGGAACGTTTTCTGGACGAGGTGCAGGCCGCCGGATATCACTGGATCGAATTGGGTCCTTTTGGCTATCTGCCTACTGACCCAAATCAACTGGCAGACGTATTGGCTGAACACGATCTAAAGCTTTCAGCCGGAACTGTATTCACCGGATTCCACAAGGGAGATGACCAGTGGAAGCGAGCCTGGGATCAAGCCCTAGACGTGGCTGGTTTGGTTTCAAAGCTTGGCGTTGAACACTTAGTTGTAATTCCCGACCTCTGGCGATCAGATGCCACAGCAGAAGTGCTTGAATCGCGAGTTCTAGACAACGACCAGTGGAAGAAATTGGCTGCCGGACACGACAAGCTAGGCAAGGCCCTTCTTGAAGAGTATGGAATTCACCAGCAGTTCCACTCGCATGCTGACAGTCACATCGGAACCTATGCCGAGGTGGAACGATTCCTGCAGGAAACTGACAAGCAGTACACCAACCTTTGCCTAGATACCGGACACTTCGCTTATTACCTAGGTGACAACGTGAAGTTGATGAATGCGTATCCAGAGCGAATCGGCTACTTGCACCTAAAGCAGGTGCACCCAGACATTCTTGCCGAAGCGCTCAAGAACGATATGCCGTTTGTTGATGCCGTTGCAAAGGGCGTGATGACCGAGCCAGGCTTTGAAGGCGTTCCTGAATTCGCACCAATTATTGAAAAAGCAGCTCAGATAAATCCAGAAATGTTTGCGATTGTAGAACAAGACATGTACGGCTGTGAAGTTGACTTTCCAGCCCCGATTGCCGACCGCACTCTAAAACACATCATGTCCTGCACCCATGCAGCCCGAGTTCGCTAAGCCTAAGGAAAGTAAATGTCAGATTTAAGAATTGCAGTAGTAGGTGCCGGCCTAATGGGTGCGGATCACATTATCCGAATTCAAAAACGCATTACCGGAGCTGCAGTCACCGCTGTAGTGGAACCAGATGAAGGTCGAGCAAAATCTGCTTTGGAGCAGGCACCACAAGCAAAGTGGTTCCCTAATGTTGAAGCCGCTATTGCCGATCAAGCCATGGATGCAGTGCTGATTGCCACACCTGGTCAGTTCCACGAGCCGGTTTTGCTTCCTGCTTTGGCAGCTGGCTTACCGATTCTTTGTGAAAAGCCTCTTACGCCAGATGCAAAATCATCACTTCGCATGGTGCAGGCCGAAGTGGCAACGGGTAAGCAGTTGATTCAAGTAGGTTTCATGCGTCGCTTTGATTCTGGATACGAGAGCCTAAAGTCTTTGATTGTCAGCAAGGGGCAGGGTGAGTTGCTTGGCTTGCACTGTGCTCACCGCAATCCGTCAGTGCCAGATACCTATCACAATGACATGCTTATTTTTGACTCAGTGGTGCACGAAATTGACGTGGTGCGCTTTCTGACGGATTCGCCAATCGAAACGGTTGAAGTTAAGCACATGAAACGCAACTCCAATAATCACAGCGGATTCAGCGATCCAATTTTGGTCCTGCTCAAAACAAAGTCTGAAGTGCTTGCCACAGTAGAAATGAACGTTTCAGTTAAATTCGGTTACGAAGTAAAAACAGAGGCTGTTTTTGAGAACGGAATCGCCGAAATTGGTCGAACTAATGGCATGACCACCTGGTTCAACGGACAGATTTCGACAGAAGAGCACATGTCGTTCAAGACTCGATTTGCTGCTGCTTATGACACTCAGATCCAACGCTGGGTCGATGCAACTAAGCAAGGCAAAATCGATGGGCCGTCTGCCTGGGATGGCTACCTTGCTGCTGCAGCGGTGGAGGCTGGCGTGAAAGCGCTAAATACAGGTCAGCTCCAAACAGTGGAATACGAGGCTAAGCCGAGCTTCTACAAATAGCATTACTCTCATCGAAAAAGTCCGCCCGGAAGAAATTCCGGGCGGACTTTTTGTTAGTCTAAATTCTATTTTTCTACCAAGGTGACTTCAAATGAATAGAGATCAGGTCGATAGCAGTGATGACCAAATTCAATAGCTCGTCCTGAGTTATCGTATGCGGTTCGATCCATTGTCAATAGTGATGCTTGCTTTTCAATCACTAGATCACTTGATTCCTGCAGGGTAGCTTTGCGAGCACCAATTCTTTGTTTTGCCACTCTAATAGTTATTCCTCGTGATCGAAGAATTTGATACAAGCCATGCTCGTTTAGTTCGCTTTCGCTGATGTCGGTGAATTCAGCTGGTAGCCAGTTTTCCATTATTGAAACGGGAACGTTGTCGGCGGCGCGAAGGCGGCGCATGTATAGAACATCGGAGCCAATTTCTACACCAAGCTTCTCAGCCATCTTGGTATCGGCTTTGGTGATTTTGTATTCAAGGATCTTGGTAGATGGTTTTTGTCCGCTGCGGGACAGGTCCTCGTAAAGCGACGTCAGTTCCACACCGCGGGTGACTTGACCGTGGACCACTTGGGTTCCTATTCCGCGGCGTCTTACTAGAAGACCTTTGTCTACAAGCTCTTGGATTGCGCGACGAATTGTTGGGCGGCTAAGCCCAAGTCTTTCCCCAAGAGAAACTTCGTTTTCCAGTCGAGAGCCCGCAGGCAGGTCGCCTTCAAGAATGGCTTTTTCAATTCGTTGGGCGATCTGAAAGTAAAGGGGGATTGGACCCGAGCGATCCAGGTCCATGAAAACCCCGATTGGAAGAATCTGTTCTACCTGATTCATTGCCATTCCAAACACCTATGGTTTACAGTTGCCGGGCTTTGGCAACATGTAATGACATTATCACAAGAGGCCTCAGAAGGCTGCCGTGACCGCCTCGTGAAGCTTGCCGTTGGTTGCCAACACCGATGAAGTTTCAGCGGTGAGGGGCCCATCAAGAGCGGTGAATTTTCCACCGGCTTGTTCCACAATTGGCACCAGCGCAGCGATGTCATAAATTTTTAGATCGTGCTCAGCCACGATATCTACCGATCCCTCGGCAAGCAGCATGTAGCTCCAAAAGTCCCCATAGGCCCTAGTGCGCCAAATCTTGCGTGACAGCTCTGTCAGTTGTGCGAGCTTGCCTGCTTGGTCCCAAAGCTGCAGGTTGTTGTAACTCAGCGAAGCATTTTCAAGCTCGCCGATTGCTGAAACTTTTAGTTGGCGAGTGCTGCCATCGATGTCTTTGGTAAAGGCACCTGAGTCAGGCGCTGCCCACCAGCGGCGACCCATGGCCGGGGCTGAAACCACGCTCACCACCGGCTTGCCATCAATCGCAAGAGCAATCAGGGTTGCCCAGACCGGTACACCGCGCAGGTAGTTGGCCGTGCCATCAATCGGGTCAATTATCCAAGTGCGCGAAGCCGAACCGGTATTTCCGTACTCTTCGCCAATAAGTGCATCGTTGGGTGCCTTAGCGGCAAGCACTTCTTTTAGCGCCTGTTCAACTGAGCGATCTGCGTCGGTTACCGGCGAACGATCTGGCTTGCTCTCTACATGAAGATCAAGCGCACGAAAGCGTTCAAGTGAAATCTTGTCGGCGATATCAGCAAGCTCAAGGGCTAGGTAAAGATCTGCTTCGTAGGTCATTGACCAAGTTTATTCGGCATTATTGGCAATTGATTGAATCAATCGTCTCAGCGAATCAACTCGTGCCGCACCGCTTGCACCCAGCGTGCCAGCCGCAATCGCGTCGTCAAGGGCACAGTCAGGTGCGTCAATTGTGTGGGAGCAATCGCGTGGACAAGTCTCGATAACCTGCCACAAATCTTCAAACGAGCGCAGCAGATTCTCTGGCTTCACGTGACCAAGGCCAAATGAACGCACGCCAGGGGTGTCAATGATCCAACCGCCGTTGAACGATTCATCCAATCGAATTGCACGAACTGATGAAGAGGTGTGACGCCCGCGACCGGTAACCACATTGACGCCGCCGGTGGCACGCATCGCATGTGGCGCGAGTGAATTAACCAAAGTTGACTTGCCAACACCAGAGTGCCCAACAAACACCGATGTCTGACCGGCAAGCAATTCTCGAAGCTGAGGAAGTGCCGGTTTGTCGGAGCGATTCAAGACAACCGGAATGCTTAAGCCGGCAAAGTTTGCGAGGAAATCATCGGGGTTGGCTAGATCTGTTTTGGTAATCACCAAGATTGGCTTGAGTCCAGCGTCGTATGCGGCAGCAAGATAGCGATCTATCAAACGAGTGCGCGGTTCTGGATTAGCAATGGCAACCACAATCACCATCTGAGTTGCATTAGCAACAATTACTCGCTCAACTTGATCGGAATCATCGGCGCTGCGGCGCAGTAGGGAAGTGCGCGGTTCGATGCGAACCACGCGAGCAAGTGCGCCCTCGGTTTCTGAAGTGTCACCGGCCAATGCAACTCGGTCTCCAACGACAGCTCCGGTCTTGCGTAATTCCTTGCCCATGGTGGCATTCACAACACGATCTTGGCCATCCAGCAGAACACGATAGCGACCAACATCAACACCAAGCACTAGACCAAGTGGCGCCTCGGCATACTCCGGTCGTTTCTTGGTGCGTGGTTTGTTTCCCTTTGGGTTTGGGCGAACACGAACATCGGTTTCATCCAGATCGTTTTGACCCGGATCTGGCTCGTAGAGCCAACTCAAGCGTTTGCACCAAGCATGTTTAGCCACATGTTTGCAAAGTCCGGCATGGTCTTTGATGTTGTGGTGATGTCTTCAATTTCAATTCCCGGAACACGAAGCCCGATAATTGCACCCGCCGTTGCCATCCGGTGGTCTTCATAGGTGTGCCACAAGGCTCCGTGCAAATTATTGCTTGGATCAATTTCTAGGCCATCGGCAGTTTCGCGTGCGATTCCGCCAATGCGGTTTATTTCTGTAGCCAGTGCTGCGAGTCTGTCTGTCTCATGGCCGCGAAGGTGCGCTACTCCGCTGATAACCGTTGGCGAATCCGCGATTGCTGCAAGTGCGGCAATTACCGGTGTAAGTTCGCCACCGATAGAAAGGTCGATATTAATTCCGTGGATCTTTCCAGTGCCTTCAATTCTCAGGCCGCCATTTTCGCGAATGATCTTGGCGCCCATTTTTTGCAAGATGCCATCGAACTCATCGCCAACTTGAGTAGTCGATGACGGCCAGCCAGGAATGAATACTTTTCCTCCGGCAACCATTGCGGCAGCCAAGAACGGACCTGCATTAGAAAGGTCCGGCTCAATCGATACAGAATTATTCGAACCGCGTCCGCCGGAAATTTCTCCAGGCTCTACTCGCCAAACCGCAGGCTCCGGTGAAGAAACCTTAACACCTCGCTTTGCCAGGCAATCCAAAGTCATTTCAATGTGCGGCATCGATGGCAGGTGCTCGCCCCGGTGACGCAGAGTTAAACCATTTTCGAATCTTGCTGCCGCCAATAACAAACCGGAAACAAATTGGCTGGAAGTTGATGCGTCAATCGTGATCTCGCCACCGGCAACCTTGCCAGTTCCGTGCACGGTGAACGGCAGTGCCGCCGCACCTTCATCGGTGACAGCAACACCCAGCGCGCGCAGGCTGTCAATGGTGGTTTGCATTGGTCGGCGTCTTGCGCCTTCGTCGCCGTCAAACTTGACGTCTCCCTTTGCCAACAACGCTAGCGGCGGCACGAAGCGCATAACCGTGCCGGCAAGACCGCAATCGATGGTCGCGGAGCGATCGAAGGGCTTTGGGGTGACTAGAACGGAGCCATCGGTGTTCACCTGGATTTGGGTGCCAAGCGATCGCAGGGCGTCAATCATCAGTGTGCTGTCGCGAGAGGTAAGAGTGTGGGTCAACAGGGTGGGCTCGCTGGCCAGGGCAGAGAGCACTAGTTCGCGGTTGTTGAGTGACTTAGAGCCCGGCAATTCAACGGTGGCGGCTAGTGGGCCAGTTGCCACAGGTGCCAGCCATGGGTGCTGGGAATAGGTCGCTGAAGTCATTGGTTCAAGGTTACTATGTCGCCATTTGTAGCAGCCAGCCAGGGCTTTAGTAACCCGCTAAAGCGCGCACGGCTAAACTCTAAGCAGATGAAGACCACAGAAGATCAGGCAAAACAGACTCAGATCCAAGAGTTTGAGCAGCAGGCCTTGCCGCTGATGCCGCAGCTCTACGGAGCCGCCCTGCGTTGGACGCGCAACCCGTCAGATGCCGAAGATCTGGTTCAAGAGGCTTTCGCCAAGGCTTTCGTAGCGTGGGCGCAGTACCAACAGGGCACAAACCTGAAGGCTTGGTTGTACCGCATCATGACCAACACCCACATCAATATGTATAACAAGCGGGCCAAGGATCAGGCCAAGGGTGGTCTAGACGATCTTGAAGACTGGCAGCTAGGTTCTGCCGAATCGGTAACTGCACTTTCTACCCGCTCTGCGGAACTTGAGGCAATCGATAATCTGCCTTCGGAAAGCATTAAGCAGGCGCTAAATGACATTCCAGAGGAATTCCGTATGGTGGTTTACTACGCGGTGGTTGATGGACTTCCGTATTCCGAGATCGCTGAGATTATGGGGACGCCGGTGGGAACCGTGATGAGCCGGTTGCACCGCGGTAAAAAATTATTGAAAAAGCTTTTGGCTGACTATGCGCGCCAAGAGGGCTATGAGGTTTCTGATGCCGAGACTAAAACAAAGAACCAGGGGGCCGCATAATGGCTGAGTTTGATTGCGAAGAGACTAAACGCCACGTGCACGAGTATTTGCACAACGAGCTTTCTGATGATGAAATCAAAGACATTACCGCTCACCTTGCAAACTGCGATAGTTGCGAGGGTGACTACGACGTCGAGAATGTACTTAACAACGTGATCAGCCGTGCCTGCGCTGATGTGCCCCCACAGGATCTAGCCGATTCAATCATGAATCGAATTCGCGACATTCAAAAAGGAGTCGCCCACTAAGAACCTAAATAGAAAATCCGCACTCATGGGTGCGGATTTTTTTATTCAGGTGTTGGTATTCCCAACCATTCGTACCAACCGCGGTTGAGTACCAACCAAGCGATGAGGCCGTGACCCACCTGACCAGGTAGTCCATGCTCTGAAGTCTCGATTTCTAAATTCCAACCCTCGTGTTCCACGAGTGGTCTAAAGCAATCAACAAAAGGCACCCCGCGACGATCTGCAACGTCTTCAAATCCAGAGGCTAGGTGCTCAACCTCGCCGTTGAGTTCCTTGTTTCGATGCGGGGTAGGGCCAATCAAAAATGTTTCGATGCCGGCACGCTTTGCTTCATCAACAATGGTTGCGATGTTCAGGCGACTTCGTGAAATTGAAATTCCGGCCGCTGGGTCATGATTACTCAGCGCAATAACCAATTTGTTTTCAGTTTCTGCACTAAATCTGCGTTGAACTTCTGACTGCCAACGCTCGGCCAGCATTGAAGTGGTTTCATCGGGTGCAGGTAGCGCGTAAATATCGATGCGCGGTGAATTAGTCGGAGTCTTTGAAGTTACACGACCAACCCAGCCCATGCCTTTTGGGTCACCAGCTGCGGATATGATGGCATCGCCCAAAATGACGATGCGCACATCGCGCCCAGTTTGCTGTGACATGGCTAGATGCTAAAAGCGCGTTCCACTAGGTCTGCCTGTTCTACCGCGTGACGCTTTGCCGAACCGGTTGCCGGTGAAGCACTTGCTGGTCGTGAAACCAGCTTGGCAACTTGGCCATTCATGTAGCGAGGCAAGAACAAACCAATGTAGGTCCAAGGTCCTTGGTTGGCCGGCTCGTCTTGTACCCAAACAAGTTCGGCATTTGGATACTGGGCGTACGCGGCCTTGATCTCATCAACCGGAGTTGGGTAGAGCTGCTCAACGCGAACGATTGCGGTGGTGCCGTCGTTGCGCTTTTGTGCCTCTGCCAGAAGATCCCAGTAAACCTTGCCCGAACAGAACAGCACGCGCTTGACGTTGTTCTTGTCTAGGCCCTGCTGGTCATCGATAACCGGCTGGAAAGTACCGTGGGTGAATTCTTCAACCGGTGACGATGCTGCCTTTAGGCGAAGCATTGACTTAGGTGTGAATACAATCAGCGGACGCTTTGGGTTCGAGTAAGCCTGACGACGCAGCAGGTGGAAGTGCGAAGCCGGAGTCGATGGCTGAGCAACGGTCATGTTGTTCTCGGCGCAAAGCTGCAGGTAACGCTCAATACGGGCGGAGGAGTGGTCTGGGCCCTGGCCTTCGTAACCGTGTGGAAGTAGCAGAACAACACCGGAGTGCTGGCCCCACTTCTGCTCTGCCGAGGAGATGAACTCGTCGATGATCGTCTGGGCGCCGTTGGCGAAGTCGCCGAACTGAGCCTCCCAAAGAACCAAAGCGTTTTCGTCTTCGACCGAGTAGCCGTACTCGAAGCCCATTGCCGCGTACTCGCTCAGTAGCGAGTCGTAGATGTAGAACTTCGCCTGCTCAGGGCTGAGGTTGCGAAGCGGCATCCACTCCTGACCGTTCACACGGTCGTGGAACACTGCGTGACGCTGCACGAAGGTTCCGCGGCGGCTGTCCTGTCCG
>JBEGPH010000018.1:0-12641 GCA_041181555.1 Actinomycetota bacterium
TGTTGCCTTGAGGTGCAGCGAGTAGAGAACGTTGTCTTGCTTTGCTTGACGCAAAGTTTCTGCAAGGAACTTATCTAGCTCGGCAGCGTTCATAAAAGTCGCGTCGATGATTTCGCCGGCGAGAACCTTTAGCCCCGCTTTTAGATCGGTTGTTTTGCCATCGGCTGCGATGTGACGAATGGTTAGAACGTCATCGGCTGCCATGACTACTGACTTCTCATTGCTGAAGAAGTCATCGTGACCCATTGTTGCAACTCGTGTCTTTGAACCTGCTGGAAATGGTTTGTTCACGTGCGGGTGTTTGCGAGCGTATGCCTTAACCGAAAGTGGTGCACGGCGGTCACTATTTCCCTCGCGCAAAACTGGGTTTACTGCACTTCCTGCGTAATCAGGCACAGCGAAACCAAGCGCCTGCAACTCCGCAATCGCGCCCTTCAACTGAGGGATGGAAGCAGAAATATTCGGCAACTTGATTATGTTGGCCTCTGGAGTTTTAGCCAGGTCACCAAGTTCAGCCAAGGCGTCGCCAACGCGCTGGTCGGCAGGAAGAACGTCTGAGAAAACGGCAAGAATGCGACCGGCGAGTGAGATGTCGCGAGTCTCGATGTTAACACCAGCAGCACTGGCATATGCCTGAACAATCGGGAGTAGCGACGCTGTCGCTAGCGCAGGTGCTTCGTCGGTGTAGGTGTAAAAAATGGTCGACTTGCTCACGACGTTGATTTCTCCGGTTCTGAGATGCTGAAAGTGTTTTCTTTAGCCTACCGGCTGAAGAATTGGCATAAGAAGCGTGGGCCGAGACTAAATAGTGCTTGCGTCAATCACAAATCGGTAGCGCACGTCTGCATCCACTACGCGATTCCAGGCCTCGTCGATAGTGGCTGGGTTAGTGGCATCAAGAAGCTCAATCGATGCACCAATTTTGTGTTTCGCGGCAAAGTCCAGCATTTCTTGTACTTCAATTTGCCCACCCACCTGAGATCCACTGATTGACCTGCGCTGGCCGGTGAGCCCAAACACGTTGAAGGTCTGACTCTCCACTGGCAGACCTACAAAGACAAGTGCTCCATCAAATTTGATGAGACTGAGCAAACTGTCTACCGGGATGTCAGCACTGGTGGTGTTGAGAATGAAATCGAATTTTTTGGCAAGATCATCAAAAGTTTTTTCATCAGCCGTTGATCGATAGTCAACAGCACCAAAGGCGATTGCGTCGTCTTTCTTCTTCAGCGAGTGACCCAAGACTGTAACTTCGGCACCCATCGCTACCGCGAATTTAACTGCGAGGTGGCCGAGACCACCCATTCCAAGAATGGCAACCTTTTTACCAGGCCCGGCCTTCCAGTGTTTGAGTGGCGAGTAAACAGTAATTCCAGCGCAAAGCAGTGGAGCACACTCCGCCAAATCCGCGCCATCCGAGATACTCACCACGAAGTGCTCATCAGTAACGATTTCTTTTGAGTATCCTCCGTACTGAACTTCACCGTTGTAGTCGTGACCGTTGTAAGCGCCAACCGGGCCTTTTTCGCAGTAGCTCTCAAGGTTGGCTTTACAGGCGTCGCACTCTCTGCACGAATTCACAAAGACACCAACACCGACCGCTTGGCCGACCTTGAACTTGGTAACCGCAGAACCAACTTCAACCACGTGTCCAACAATCTCGTGACCCGGCACCATCGGAAAGATGTCGCTACCCCACTCAGATCTAGCTTGGTGCACGTCTGAATGACAAATGCCCGAGTAGGCAATCGCCACTCGCACATCTTTACTACCCACAGCTCGGCGATCAATGCTCGCCTTCACGATAGGTGCCTTCGAGGTATTGATTACTAGCGCAGGAGTTGAGGTCATGGCTAAAGCCTATGCACTTATTTTGAGATTTGAGAAATAAGCTTCTGTTCCGATATCAACGCGCAAGCCAACTCCTCCCGAGCGTGATTTGCAGAGTGTCCCGTCTACAACTAACGCGCTTTCCCCGTTGACATATGCGATGACACCATTTTCGGTAACTTCAAGCTTCAGAGTTAACCATTCATTCAGACCAAGATTCGCTGGGGCTTCGTAGACGTCTGGAAAGTTCTCGCGCAAATAGTCAAACTTCGCATCCGGAAACGCAAAATACTGAATAGCTCTAGCATTACGTGGTGCAGGCGGATTCTCCTTTAGCCCATTAGTACCTCGTATGTAGACCGACTCAAAATTCTTTATGTCTTCATCGATGTGATAGGCCAACCCCGAAAATCCCCGATCATCAGGCGTCGCATCGTGAGCAAGTGTTGTGTAGATGTCAACCTCAAGGGTGCCGGTAGAAAAATCTACTGGGAGAATTACAAAGTTTTCCGTATCAATGTAGTCAACGTCTGGAAGTCCAACTTCACGAATGTCAGCGGGTAGCGCCACCCAGAGGCAATCGCGCCCGTCTAATTCTCGAACTTCGGCAACCACTTTGCTCATTTGAGCGCCAGCAGGAATTGTTTTCAGATCATACAAAGCCATGTTCTACCTCCCCAAAAAATAGCCGACTTACGGTAACACACCTGTTCGTCCAAGGAATTTAGGGCCAGATTCCGGGACTAAACCTTGCTTATACAAAGAAAACCCCAGCCGTGGAGGGCTGGGGTTTTGTGGCTAGTGAGGGATTCGAACCCCCGAAGGCTGAGCCGGCTGATTTACAGTCAGATCCCTTTGGCCGCTTGGGTAACTAGCCAGATGTTCTTTTGAGCGCCTGTAGTCAGCCGCGCAAACGAACTTGTCTAGATTACCCCAAAACCCAATCCCGTGTCAGGTCGATATACTTGCCACATGGCTGATTCATCATTCGACATCGTAAGCAAAGTAGACAAGCAAGAGGCGGCTAACGCTCTTACCCAAGCTCAGAAGGAAATTGAGCAGCGCTACGACTTCAAGGGTGTTGGTGCATCTATCGAATGGAGCGGCGAGAAGGTGCTTATGAAGGCATCCTCTGAGGAGCGCGTTCTCGCGGTGCTAGACGTATTCCAGTCAAAGTTGGTCAAGCGCGGCATCTCGTTGAAGTCACTCGACTCGGGAAAGCCATTTGCCTCGGGCAAGGAATACCGTATCGAAGCTTCTCTCAAGAACGGTATTGAGCAAGAGCAGGCTAAGAAGATTTCAAAGATCATTCGCGAAGAGGGTCCAAAGAGCATTAAGTCTCAGATTCAGGGCGACGAACTTCGAGTGCAGAGCAAGAGTCGCGATGACCTTCAGGAACTAATGGCACTTCTGAAGTCGTCGCAATTAGACATCGACATTCAGTTCACTAACTTCCGTTAGTCAGTAACTACTGAAATAGATCCCGTCATAGGGAAAGCATTTGCAATTGCATCTTCACGTTTCGCACGCTTAGCAACCTGGTGGGCAATAAATCCGGCGATAAACATCATGACGGTTGGAAAAATAAAAGCCGCTTGAAGCTTTACGCCTTGTGCAAGCGCACCCATAACAATCTTCGCGCCGATCACGACAATTGTGTTGACCATGTTCATGCGGGCCAGGGCTTGCGCGGTGCTGATGCCCTTCACATAACCGGCACCGCTCAAGAATGATGGCACCATCGAAGCCATTCCCAATCCGGTAATGCACCAAAGAGTGGTCAAAACAATAAGCCCCAAGATCTGGTCACCCTGAGCAAGCAGCGGGCCAAGCACAACACCAGCTCCGAGAGTGATCGAACCAAAGATTCCACCCCACTTAGAAAGCTCACTGATGTGAAAGCGCTTGGTCAAACGAGTAATTGAGAGGCGACCAATAATCATTGAAATTCCGAACATTGTGTAAGGAAGTGCACCTAGCGAGGCATTGACTCCGAGCTCGGTCTTAGCAAAAACTGCACTCCAGTCCATGAAGCACAGTTCCGGAAACATGCCAGCAAAAAGTCCGGCGGTTAGTAGCCACACCTGCATTGGGGTCTTTAGGAACGGAACTTTCGCAGTGGTCTTGGCTGCATCGGCCTTACCAACTTCTTCGGGTGTGAGCAGCCCCATGGTTGCCAAATAAAGGGAAATAACGCAGAGGCCACCGACGATTGAGAAGTGCCAGGTGAGCGGCAAGAAGCTAGCTAAAGCACCGCTAACCGCTACCGAAATCGCTGCGCCGATGCTCCAGGTGCCGTGGAATCTGCCGATAATCACTTTGCCGATTAGTTTTTGCAGAGCCAGGGCCTGTGCGTTCATGGCTACCGAGAGTGACCCACCGGCAATCGACATCGCAAGTTGAACCACGAAGAAAATTACCGGGTTGTGAATGAAGGCCAAGCTAACCATTCCCGCACCTGCAAGAATTGCACCCCAGCGCACCACCAGCCTGGTGCCCCAAAGTGAAATTATCTTTGCTGCAAACAAGAGGCCGATTAGAGAACCTGCACCTGCAACTCCGATAATCAGACCCCAGGTGGTGAACTGCACACCAATGTTTTGAATTAGCTCCGGTACGCGCGGAATCATCAGAGTGTTAGAAATTCCTTGAATAAAGAAAGTTGCAACAAGTGCACGCTGTGCGCTCTGCCCTCTTGCTGTACTCACACTCATTCGATTAATTCTTTTCGATCTAGTTGTCGCGCTTGATCACTGCTTCGGCAAAGTGAACGAGTGCACGCTTAGTTTGTCCATCTGGCAAACAGTCAATTGCGGCGATTGCCTCGTTTGCCCAGCGGATTGCTTCTTGGTAGGCCTCATCGGCAACATCGTGTTCACGTAATTTCTTTACAACCGAAGCGAGTGCTTCGTCGCTGCTGAGGTCGCCGTCGATTTCTGCGAGCAATGCTTTCGAATCTTCATCAGTTTTGCCGCGAAGAAGCAGCACAGGCATGGTTGGCACTCCGGCGCGCAAATCGGTGCCAGGAGTTTTTCCTGACGGGCCGGCCTCGGAAATATCGATCACGTCGTCAATCAGCTGGAAGGCCACTCCGACTTTCTCACCAAATTCACTTAGCGGTGCGAGGTACTCGGTTGGTGCGTTGCCTAGCATCGCACCTAGGGTGGCCGATGCGGCAATTAGTGAGCCGGTTTTGTCGGCTAGCACCTGGATGTAGTGCTGGATTGGGTCTTCAGCCTCGGTCGGGCCGATGGTCTCGTGCAGTTGCCCGATGCAGAGTCGCTCAAAAGTGCGAGCCTGTAGTTCGATTGCGTCGATTCCTAGTGCAACTCCGATTCGTGAAGCACGAGCGAGCAATAGATCGCCCACCAAAATGGCTACTGAGTTGCCGTAAACGTGCTGTGCGGTTGGCACTCCGCGACGGGTAGGCGCATCGTCCATTACGTCGTCGTGATACAGGGTTGCGAGGTGAGTGAGCTCAACAACCGCAGCTGCGTCGATCACGTTTGAGGTTGCGCCGTCGCCGAGCAACGAAGTTAGCAGCGTAAGCACTGGTCGCACTCGCTTGCCACCAGCGTCTACTAGGTGTCGCGCGGCTTGCTGAACTACCTTGTCGGAGTTTTCAGTTGCTTTTTGTAATTCGATTTCAACCAGTTCGAGACTGTTCTCAATTTGGTTGAGCAGCGCCTTGTCGCCGAAGCGGCGCAACTGACTAGGAAGTTTTGCGTTCACTACTTCTGTTTGCTTTCCAATTTGTAGCCGGTGTGAATAGCTACCACGCCGAAAAACAGATTCTTGTAGCTGATGTTGTCGAAACCGGCCTCGGCAAGCTTGACGGCAAGAAGGTCTTGATTAGGCCAAGCGTTGATTGATTCTGAAAGATACTTGTAGGCCTCAGGGGTTTTGCTCGACCATCCCGAAACGGTTGGCAGTAAACGGTTTAGGTAGAACTCATAAAAAGGTCGAACAAATTTGTTCTGCACTTTTGAGAATTCACAAATTACTGTGCGACCACCGGGCTTAGTGACGCGATACATCTCTTTGAGTGCGAGTGGCACATCGACAACATTTCGCAATCCGAATGAAATTGTCGTGGCGTGAAATTCTTCATTCTTGAATGGCAGTTTGGTGGCATCGGCGAAAACAAATTCAAGCTCCGGATGACGCTTGCGACCAACCGCAAGCATGCCCTCAGAAAAATCGCTAGCAACCACACGCACCCCTGGTCCGACAAATTCAACGGATGAAGATCCGGTGCCGGCTGCGAGATCAAGGATGCTTTGACCAGATTGTGGGTCTACCGCCGCGCGAACTTTCTTGCGCCACCTGCGGGTTTGCCCGAGCGATAACAAATCGTTTGTGATGTCGTAGGTCGGAGCGACCTCATCGAACATGGCAGCAACTTCGGCTGGTTTTTTGCTTAGGTCTGCTTTGCTCACCGAGTAAGTCTACCCGCGTGAATATCGGCTACTGATAGAGAAAGTCGGCTTTGGGGTCTTTGCGAATCTTGATTGAGCGACGAATTGCAACTGCACCGAGTGCTACAGCTCCCGCCCCCATAACTCCGAGCCCAATTGTTGCCGAATTGAAGAAGTTATCGGCTGGTGTGCCCTGATGAGGATTTATCGAAGTTGGATCTACCGGAACATTTCCAGCTGGATTAGCCGTGCCGGCATCTTTGAGTTTTGCGGACTTCGAAGTTGAAGTTAGCTTGTCAGAGGTGCCATTCGCTGCTGCGCCGGTCTTTGGTTCGCCCTTGACCACAAGCGGCGGCAAATTCACCTGACCAACGTCGCCGTACCGATCGTGTAGCTCGTTCTCTTCAGGGTGGGGGTGATGCGGTCCGAATGGTGAATAGTTTTGCCCCGATTGATGACCCTTGTTGTCTTCGTCGTCGGCAAGTGCCGCTGACCCCCCGGCGAAAGTGGCCACTGCTGCGAGGCAAAGCGCGATGGCTTTTACTCTCAAAATCATGGCCCCTCCGTGGGAATAGTATGGCTTCTGTTTCGAGTTTAACTTTTGAAAGCCCGTGAACCAATCCCAAGCTGGGACTTCACAGACAACCCTCAGATAGGTATCCATGAACCAGATTGCGCAATTGCACCTGAGTTCGGTGGCACTTCCGGATGATCAAGACTTCGCTATAGCCAAGCACCTGCCGGCAGGGGCTATGGCCTTCATCCGCAACGGCCAAGGTCTGGTGGGCTTCGGCGAGGCGGTGCGGCTCAGCGCCACCGGCCCTCGACGCATGCAAGAACTCGCGGATGCCTGGCGCGCGTTGGTTTCTCGAACTGTGGTGGACGACCAGGTTAATCAAACCGGTAGCGGACTCGTGGCATTCGGTACCTTTGCATTTGCCGACGACAGCTCCGCCGAAAGCGTTTTGATTGTTCCGAAAGTTTTACTCGGCGTTCGCGATGGTCGCCGCTGGGTAACTCGAGTTAGCAGCGAAGCAATAGAAAATTTCTGGGATAACCCCGTTGAGTATTCAGCCGAGCAGCCAGTAAACCTTGTGGATGGTTTGCAGACCGCCGATGGATTCAAGCGCTCGGTGGATGCCGCGCTCAGCGCAATTAGCGCCGACAAAGTTGAGAAAGTTGTCTTGGCCAGAGATGTAGTTGCCAAAGTTTCAGCAAATTTCGATGTCAGAAATTCTTTGCAAAAACTTTCTGAAAACTATCCAACCTGCTGGACATATTCGGTTGACGGTTTGTTTGGTGCTTCGCCAGAACTGCTGGTTCGTGTAGCTCACAAACAGGTTTCTGCACGCGTGCTTGCCGGCACTGCTGGTCGCGGCACTGATCCTGGAATTGATCAAGCGATTTCGAGTGCGCTTCAAACTTCGAGCAAAAATATTGCCGAACACAAATTTGCAGTGGCCTCGATGGTTGAAGAATTAAAAAAGTTTTGCACCAAGGTAGACGCCGACGAAACTCCATTTAGTTTGGCTCTACCAAATCTTTGGCATCTCGCCAGCGATGTGCACGCCACCTTGCACGACGACGCATCAGTGCTCGACATCGCAGCGGTGTTGCATCCAACCGCCGCAGTTGCCGGCACCCCAACCCTGGTGGCTCGCAAACTTATCGGTGAACTAGAACCATTCGACCGCGGGCGCTATGCCGGACCGGTTGGTTGGATTGGAGCCGATGGTGATGGTGAATTCGCGATTGCTCTGCGAGGAGCACAACTCAGCGACGGCCAGATAACCGCCTACGCCGGTTGCGGAATCGTGGCCGAGTCGGAGCCGGACGCTGAATTGGCCGAGACCGAACTCAAGTTCAAGCCGATTCGCGAAGCCCTAGGCTAGGGCGATTTCTACCAGCACACGGCCGGTGGCCTGCAGCGCTGGAGCCAGCTGGGCCAGGCTTTCAACCCTGACGTACTTCCAGCCGTAAGCCTCGGCTAAGTGCCAAAAGTCCACGTGCTGCTTGGTCTTGAAGACTCGATCGAATGAGTCTTTAGCCTGGGCTACCTCGAGGCCCTCAAAAATACTGCCGCCACCATCGTTGACCACAACCAATTGCAAATCGAGTTCACCATCTTGAGCATCGATAGCAAGACCACCGACATCGTGCAGGGCGGTGAGGTCTCCCATCAACGCACGAGTGATGCCGCCATCTTTTGGATAAGTCAGAGCAACTCCGGTGGCGGTCGAAATTGTGCCATCGATGCCGGCTAGTCCGCGATTTGAAAACACTGCCAGCGGTTTTACCGGCGCAAACTCATCGGCAACTCGAATCATTCTGCTTGCGCCAAGCACTAGACAATCTCCATCGCCAGTGGCTTCATAAATTTCCCGAATGATATTTGGACGATCCAATTGGTTTGAAATTTGAGCTTCAAAATTCTTGTCGACTGATCGCCATTTAGTGAGCCAATCAAAATCAACTTCATCATCTACTGATATTTCGTCGACAATTTGTGACGCACGTTTTGCGATATCAAAGTGACCGTGCGATTTGCTTCGGACCACGACAGTCTCGATTGCTTCATTGAAAAATAAAGCGTTTACTTTTCTACTCAGAGTTGGTTTACCAAAAACGATTACTCGTTGGATTTCCTCGACTAGATCGTGATTGTTCTCAAGCAAGCGCCGATAGTTGGCAATTGCATTTGCTCCGTAGCGCGCACCAGAAGAAGGTTCAGCAAAAAGTGGCCAACCGAAAGACTCCGCCAATTCAACGGCCGTTTCACCGGCGCCAGCGCCGGCAATCACTACGGTATTTGGTTGGGCATCAAGCACAGCGAAAATTGGTTCATAAGTAATCTCTGGCTCTGCGACATCGACGAAAATCGCTGCGGCATCAGGAGTGAGGCTAGATAGCGGTTCGCGAAAAGCCAGGTTGAGTTGAATTGGGCCCGGATGGTTTGCAATTAATTCCAGCGCGGCAGCGGCTAGTTCCTGCGCACTTGTCGCTTCATCTTCGTCGGCAACCGGCGCCTCAACATCGAATACGTGCTGAACGGCCGGGCCGAAAAGTCCGATCTGGTCGGTGGTTTGATTCGCCCCAACTCCGCGAAGCTCATCGGGACGGTCGGCGGTCAGCAAAAGCAAAGGCACGCCGGCGTGATGTGCCTCAAGTACCGCCGGGTGAAGATTGGCTACCGCGGTGCCTGAAGTGGTGATTAGTGCTACGGGCCTCTGGCTAGCCAGCGCGGTGCCTAAAGCCGAGAATGCCATCGAACGCTCGTCGATGCGAACGTGAAGCTTGACCTTGCCGGCACGTGCCAATTGATCGGCCGCGATTGCTAACGACTGGGATCTTGATCCTGGGGCCAGGTAGATGTGCTCAACTCCTCCGGCAACCAGTGTGGCTAGTAGGTTGGCCGAAAAAATCTGAGCGGGAACACTCACTGCTTGCCTTCGTCCTCTTCGCGCATTCGTTTGGCTAAATCGCGAAGGAAGTCAGGGTCGTCGTCGGGAGCTACGGTTCTAGTGGTGCCGCGGTCGCCCTTGTCGTTGAGCGGTCTACCGACGGCCAGGTAAAGAATTCCTCCGATTGGCGACAGGAAGATACAAAACAGAATCCAAACCCACTTTGGCAGGTTGCGAACAGCCTTAGGGTCGGCGCTGGCAGCAAAAACGGTAACGAAGACGGTGAAAATAACGACTACCACGATGCCAAATAGCGCGAATCTCATGAGTTAACTCTAACCAGCGAAAACATAGACTGAAACCGTGAAAAATCCTTGGCTCGTTTACACCCTGCTGCGAGTGGGCACTTTCGCCGTAATTCTGGCCATCCTGCTGACAATGCAGTTCGACCCTTTTTACGCCACGTTTATTTCGGCTGTTCTTGCTCTCGCTATTTCGCTCATTTTTTTCAACAAGCAACGCGATGAAGTTTCAAAGTCAATTTACGAGAAGCGTCACGCCGAGCGGGACGACGATTCAAAGACCGAAGACGATCTTCTAAATTAATCTGCGCTAAATAGAAACCGCGGCCAAACCGAAACCGAGCAACGCTCCGTAAACCAAGCCGGCAAAACTGGTGAGCTTCAAAACTAAAATTAATTCCTTTGGCGTCTTGGCCGTCAGCACAATCAAAGTAGCCGGAGCAATTAGCAAAACGCTCGCGTAGGCAAAGACTGTTGCCGGATACAGAAACGGAAATGGCACCAGGATGATTACCGGTATCCAAATCAGCAACAGATAAATTGCATTTGCCCACTTCTTACCAACTCGTACCGCGAGCGTTTTCTTGCCGACATGGCGATCGAGATCCATGTCGCGAATATTGTTGACCATTAGTACCGCAGATGAAATTGCACCCATTGCAACTCCACCAAGAATCCCGTTGGAGTCGATGCTGTTTGTTTGAATATATTCGGTGCCGAGTGTTGCTACTAGCCCAAAGAAAATAAATACGCTTACCTCGCCGAGAGCTGCATAGCCGTATGGGCTCTTGCCTCCGGTGTAAAACCAGGCGGCGATGATGGCGAACGCGCCAACAGCGAGCAACCACCAGATTCCGGTTATCAAGACGATAGCTATGCCGGAAACGCCGGCCAGAGCAAAGAAAATGAACGCGGCATTTTTTACCGCCTGAGGCTTTACCGATTTACTGCCGGTAAGTCGAAGTGGGCCAACTCGCTTGGCATCGGTGCCGCGAATTCCATCCGAGTAGTCGTTCGCGTAATTCACGCCAATCTGCAGAAACAGCGCGACGGCCAGAGCCAGAGCGGCTAACAGTGGTTGGAACATTTGGATTGACGCAGCCGCGCCAGTACCCACCGCTACCGGGGCGACGGCCAGCGGAAGGGTACGGAGCCTCGCGCCTTCTACCCAAAGAGCAATCTTTTTTTGGCGAGCTCGTTTAGTCATTGCGTTCCTTTGCAAAGATGGCTGCGGCAGCAAGTAAATCGTATTTGCCGCTATCTAATTTTGGCACGCGGTCTACACGAATCACTCGCAAAGGTTTTGCTGCTGGGCCAAGTAAATCGGCAAGTTGAGTTGCGATTTCATCAGCAACCTCCGGGCTACCCAAATAAAGCACGCCAACTCGTTGGCCCCATTCCTGATCTTGTATCGGAGCAGCAACCATTTCAACCACGCCTGCTACTTCGCGCGCAATTGTCTCAACCCGATCAAGTGAAACTTTTATCCCGCCAGAAATAATTACGCGATCTGCTCTACCCAAAACCTGTAATTTGCCATCAACTAGCTCACCCAAATCGTTGGTTAGAAACGTTTCTCCAATTCCTAAGGCCAGAGTTTCACTATGAATTTCAATTCGCGAATCATTCGCTATTGAAACTTCAGCGCAGGCTAAAGGAGTGCCGTCGTAAACCACTCCTCCAAAAGTTTCTGCCGAGCCGTAAGTTTCGACCACATTCACACCATGCTCACGAAGTTGTTGCAACAGCGCTGGGGCCGTGGATTGACCACCAACCAAAATCGCATCAAACGTTTTTAGCGCACGCAGCACGCTCTCATCATGTTGGGCAGCAATTGCCAGGCGAGAAAGTTGTGTGGGCACAAGCGACGTGAACTTTTTCTCTGCCTTGAGAAACGACGCCGAAGCAACGAAGGCCTCCGGTGTGAACGTCACCGCAGGGTTCATCATTACCGGCTGGGTCTCGGCAAGCGCAGAGCGCACCAAAACATTTAGCCCAGCGATGTAGTTGAGTGGCAGGGCTAGCAGCCACTGCCCGCTTCCACCGAGTGCCTGGGCGCTGGCTTTGGCGCTGGTAATTGCCGCGTGGGCGCTGTGTTGGATCAGCTTTGGGGTGCCGGTAGAGCCGCTGCTCTGCACTATGAAGGCTACGTCGTCGTCCGCTTCACTAGGCAGGCCATGCACCTCGGGCATTAGGCCATTAGTTTCAGGTGGAGTAATAAACAGTGCGTGTTTGCCAGCTAAAGCCTCGGTAACTGCAACCAACGCACCAAATGTGTCGTTAGCGGCAACGAGTTTGACCGGTTTTGTCATTAATTAAAAATGCCAAGGAAACGGAGACCAGTCCGGTTCACGCTTTTCTAAGAATGAGTCGCGGCCCTCTGCAGCTTCTGCGGTGCCGTATGCCAAACGAGTTGCCTCACCGGCAAAAAGTTGCTGCCCAACAAGTCCGTCGTCAATCATGTTGAAGGCATACTTCAACATTCGCACCGACTGCGGTGACTTGCGAAGGATTTCTTCACCCCAGGCAACACCGGTTGATTCAAGTTCTGAATGTGGCACGATAGCGTTGACCACGCCCATTTCGTAGGCACGCTGCGCGGAATATTCGGCGCCAAGGAAGAAAATTTCTCGAGCGAACTTTTGTCCAACCTGACGAGCCAAATAGGCACTTCCATAGCCTGCATCGAA
>JBEGPH010000019.1:0-13069 GCA_041181555.1 Actinomycetota bacterium
GCTGGCGAAGTAACCCGCGAGGATGTGCTCGGCGGCGCCCAGCAGGCCAGCGTGTTTAGAAACCTCAGCACTCCAGAAGCACCGACCGAACGCGAAGAACGCATTCCGGTAAAGGGTGTGCGCAAGGCAATCGCCAGCGCGATGGTTCGCTCGGCATTCACCGCTCCGCACGTGAGCATCTTCGTAGACGTGGATGCCACTCGCACCATGGAATACGTAAAGCGTTTGAAGGCCAGCACCGATTTTGCTGGAGTAAAGGTGACACCGCTTTTGATCATGGCCAAGGCGATGATTTGGGCGGTTCGACGTAACCCGACTGTCAACTCAACCTGGACCGATGAAGAAATCATCGTGCACAACTTCGTGAACTTTGGAATCGCAGCGGCAACTCCTCGCGGATTGATTGTGCCTAACATCAAGGATGCCGACAAGATGTCGATGCTCGAGTTGGCCAGGGCGATTGAGCAACTTGCCGCGACCGCTCGCGAAGGAAAGACCACACCTGCCGACATGCAAGACGGAACCATCACCATTACCAACATCGGTGTCTTCGGCGTTGACACCGGTACTCCGATTTTGAATCCTGGTGAAGTGGGCATTGTGGCACTTGGTTCGATTCGTCCAAAGCCTTGGGTGGTTAACAACGAAATCGTGATTCGCCAGGTGACCACAATCGGCGCCACTTTCGACCACCGAGTTGTTGACGGTGACGTCGCTTCGCGCTTTGTTCAGGACGTAGCTTCGGTCATCGAAGAGCCTGCACTTCTTCTCGACTAGTTAGGTAAAAATGGATCACTCTGGATTGTCCCTCTGGGAAGAAGCATGGAGCATCTTTACCGACCCTGCTCACATCATCGCCGAATTGGGCTGGACCCTCATCCAGGACGTGATCCTCATCTGGCTGCTCTACGGCACGCTCTGGAAAAAGGTAATCCTGCCGAGACTCCATGAGAAGTTCGACAAGGAACACAAGATCGTGCACCACGATGACGAGGACCTCGGCCACTAAGCCTGGCCCCGAAACTTGGGCAAAAAAGCCCGAAAATTCGGGAAATATCCCACTTGCTTAAGGCCCCAATTTTCGCCTAAACTTGTGAAGTTGCTCTAAGCAACCGACACTTTCAAAAACAAGCCTGTGAAACAAATCTTGTTCTAATGGCTTGCCCTCTAAAGGAGAACCAAATGGCTGCGTATTGCCAGGTGACAGAGACCGGACCTCAGTTCGGCCACCACGTCTCGCACGCTCAGAACAAGACCAAGCGTCGCTTCAACCCCGTCCCTTCATTGAAGCGCAACGTAACCCTGAACCTTTCAGCTCGCGGCATCAAGGTAATTGACGTCCGTGGCATCGAGGCCGTAATCGCAGAGCTAAAAGCTCGTGGCGAGAAGTTCTAAGGAGAGCTAGTAAATGGCTAAGAAGGACAAGGACATCCGTCCAATCATCAAGCTTCGTTCGACTGCAGGTACTGGTTACACCTACGTAACCAAGAAGAACCGTCGCAACGACCCAGACCGCATTGTGCTAAAGAAGTACGACCCAGTTGTGCGTCAGCACGTTGAATTCCGCGAGGAGCGCTAAGAATGGCTAAGAAGAGCAAGATCGCAAAGAACGAGCAGCGCAAAGTAATCGTTGAGCGTTACGCAGCAAAGCGTCTTGAGCTAAAGAAGGCTCTAGTAGACCCAGCTTCAACCGACGCACAGCGCGAAGAGGCACGTCTAGGACTTCAGAAGCTTCCACGCAACGCATCACCAGTTCGCGTTCGCGGACGTGACGCAATCGATGGTCGCCCACGCGGTTACCTCGCAAAGTTTGGTGTGTCACGTGTTCGCTTCCGCAAGATGGCGCACAACGGTGAGCTTCCAGGCATCACCAAGTCAAGCTGGTAATCAGCCACACTTATCAAGGACCCAGTCTTAGGACTGGGTTTTTGCTTTAACCCTTATAAATAAAAGGTTTAAACCGAAGTCCGGGCCAAAAACCGCGGAAAATCAAGGGTTTTTCTTCGCAACACGCCGAGAGCCTAGCAATGACGCGGAACTACACGGTTGTAGTTTGTTTGAGACGGAACGTCAAACACGTATTAGAAGTCCAGGAGGACAACATGTCAGCACTAAACAAGGGCGAGCTTGTAGCAGCTATCGCAGAGCAGACCGGTGAGTCACAGGCTGCAGTCAACCGCGTAGTTGACGCATTCTTCGACACCATCTCAAAGACCGTAGCTAAGGGTGGCAAAGTAACCATCCCTGGTTGGTTGTCAGTAGAGAAGGGTCACCGCGCTGCACGTCAGGGCCGTAACCCACAGACTGGTGCAACCATCCAGATCCCAGCAGCTAACACCGTAAAGGTTTCAGCTGGTTCAAAGCTAAAGGCTGCAGTTAAGTAGTCATAAGTTTTACGAAAAGGCGTCGACTTCGGTCGGCGCCTTTTTTGTTTGCCCGAATGATTTGTAGGCTTGACCAATGAGCGCAATTACTAAACCATCACGTGCGCTCTTTTTCTTTTTAATTGCAGCGCTCATTGCGGCAACAATTATTGGTTTGCTTATCAGCGGTGCTGCTAATCCTTTCAAGCTTGTCGACCCGGGTGCTGTGGTGCGATGGGGATTACCAATCGCTCGTTCGATCACCGACATAGCAATGGCAACTAGCATCGGTGCACTTGTCATTGCCGCTTTCGTTTTTGCCGAAGGAAGCGTGCAACTTAAAACTTCGATGAACGTTGCATCTATTGCTGCGATTATCTGGACCGTTGCTGGAATGCTTCAGTTCAACTTCGTCTATCTCAATGTGACCGGAAGCAGTTTTACTTTTGCCCAGAGCCACGGAAGTGGACTTTGGCTTTTCGCGACCTCGGTGGAACTGGGCCGATACTTGGCACTCAACATTCTTTGTGGCGCCATCATTGCAGTGCTTGCGTTGGCTTTCCAAAAGTTGTCCGCGGCTGCATTGATCGCTGCGTTGGGGATCTTGTCACTGGTTCCAATCGCACTAACCGGTCATGCTGCGGGCACTGAGAATCACGGCATGGCGGTAAATGCATTGGGTCTTCACCTGCTGGCAATCGTGCTATGGGTTGGCGGTTTGACTGCTTTGTCTCTTGTGCGTGCTCGCGGCGAGGTGTCTGAAATTCACTTCCGTCGCTATTCGTCTCTAGCCTTATTTGCCTACCTAGTGCTTGGCGTGTCCGGTCTAGTCTCAGCATCGCTTCGAATTGGAAGCTTGGCTAACTGGTTCACCAGTTACGGATTGCTGATTGCGTTGAAGACCGCCATCTTCGTGGTGCTTGGAGTTTTCGGAGCGAGTTACCGCAAGCGGTTATTGCTCAAGGGCACCGGCTTTTTCCGACTGGTCGGGCTCGAGTTACTTCTTATGGCTGCGGCAATGGGCTTGGCAACAGCGCTTAGTCGCACTGCGCCACCACTCAACGCGGTAGAGATGGTGGGTACGACCCCGGCCGAAATCCTAACCGGATCCAAGTTGCCACCTGAATTCAACTACGTCACTTTCTTCACCCAGTGGAAGCCTGACCTACTTTGGGCGATTGTTTCACTAGGCGGTATTTGGCTTTACCTGGCGGGGGTGAGGCGCCTTCGCGCTCGCGGTGATGCTTGGTCGCTTGGTCGTTCAGTGTCGTGGGTGACTGGAATGTTGTTCCTATTGTTCGTGACCAACGGCTCATTGAACGCCTACCAGGAGTATCTGTTCAGCGCTCACATGATTGGTCACATGATGTTGGCGATGGGAGTGCCGATTTTCTTGGTCACTGGTGCGCCAATCACTTTGCTTTCAAGAGCGGTTGAAAAGAGAAGCGACAATTCTCGAGGTGTTCGAGAGTGGGCACTATGGGCAGTGCACACAAAGTATGCACAATTCATTGCCAACCCAATTGTTGCTGCCATTCTTTTTGCCACTTCACTTGTTGTCTTTTACTACACGCCATTGTTCGCTTGGGCAACTCACGAACACGTCGGACATGAGTGGATGGTCGTTCACTTCTTAATCACCGGGTACCTATTTGCCCAAGCACTGATTGGCATCGATCCCGGCCCTGTGCGACTTTCATATCCGTTGCGCATCATGTTGTTGATTGGCACACTCGCCTTTCACGCTTTCTTCGGATTGAGTTTGATGTCGGGTGATGCGTTGCTTTTGCCAGATTGGTATGGAGCCATGGGTCGCACCTGGGGTGCAACGCCACTTGAAGATCAACATATTGGTGGAGCCATAGCGTGGGGCATCGGCGAATTGCCGACCGCAGCGCTTACGATTATCGTCTCGATCCAATGGTTTAAATCAGACCAGCGTGAAGCGAGGCGATTGGATCGTGCGTCCGACCGCGGGGGAAATAAAGACATCGAGGATTACAACGCCATGCTCAGCAAACTAGCCAAAAACGACGAGCAGTATCGCTAGTGGACATCGTCAATCTTTCCGAGGAACAGCAAAAGCTTTTCGAATATATCGAGTCGACCGATGCCCACGTATTTGTTACCGGCCGCGCCGGCACTGGTAAATCAACCCTGCTGAGCTATTTCATTGAGAACACCGAGAAGACGGTGGCCGTGGTTGCCCCAACCGGTGTGGCTGCGCTGAACGTGGGCGGCACCACTATCCATTCGCTTTTTGGCTTTCCGTTCGGCATTCTCGGCAACGTTGACCTGAGCAAGCACATGCGTCGTTACACCCGCGAGGTGCTCTCTGCAATTGACGTCTTGGTGATTGATGAAGTCTCCATGGTGAATGCAGACATCATGGACGCGATTTCGCGATCGATGGGAATCGCTAGAGGTAAACGTAAGGTGCCCTTTGGGGGTGCCCAGGTAATTATGTTTGGCGACCCATATCAGTTGGCACCGGTGCCACCTCGAGCGCCAGAAGAAATTGCCTACATGGGTGAGAACTATGCGAGCGGTTGGTTCTTTGACGCACACGTTTGGCGTGATGCTCAACTCGAACGCTACGAGCTAATCGAAATTTTCCGTCAGACCGACGGACACTTCAAAGACATATTGAACGCGTTGCGTGATGGTTCAGTAACTCAAGAAATGATTGACGAACTAAATCGACTAGCCGTGCGACCAACGCCTCATGACGAGGTTCTGCGTTTGGCAACCATCAACGCCACGGTTGATCGACACAACTTGTCGCGATTAGGTGAAATCGGTGCCAAGGGTCGCAAGTATGTCGCGGCTATGACTGGCGACATGGCCGCTTTTAACTCGGCAAAACCGAACGACCCAGAAATCGAACTCAAGGTCGGCGCACAGGTTATGTTCATCAAGAACGACGACTCGAGTCCGTTCAAAGATGAAGATGGCATGGCCATGCGTCGCTGGGTGAATGGAACAATTGGTCACGTAGTCGAATTGAAATCAGATTCACACGTTGTGGTCGAAGTGGACGGTGAAAATTTCGACGTTGGCCGCGCTACCTGGGAGAAGGTTAAGTACTCCGTCGAAGAGTATTTCGACGAAGACACTAATAAGGTCAAAGAAACCTTGGTGGCCGAGACGGTAGCGGAGTTCAAGCAGATTCCCCTGCGCCTGGCCTGGGCCGTGACCATCCACAAATCTCAGGGTCAAACCTACGACGAGGTGCAGATCGACCTAGGCGCCGGGGCCTTTGCTCCCGGGCAGGCCTACGTGGCACTCAGCCGAGTGCGCTCGCTGGAAGGACTGTATCTGTCTAGGGCTCTGAAGATGTCCGACGTCAAAATCGACCCTAGGGTCTTGGAATTCATGAACGGTCACCACGATTCGCAGACCCCTGGTGGCTCAGGCCCGGTGGCCAAGAAGAACCCGCCTTCGGTTTCGGGCTTCATTCCTGACGACGAAGAGCCGCTTTTCTAGGCAGGCATAGCCTGCAACAATTGAGGCTGCTAGCTAAATGATGGGAACACTATGAACGCCTGGGCCGAATTAGTGGTTCGTCATAAGAAGTCGGCCTTTTTCTCATTTGTCGCAATCATCCTGCTCAGCACCTTCTGGGGTTTTCAGAGCTTTGGAAATTTAAAAGCTGGCGGCTACGACGACCCAACATCGACCTCGGCACGAGTAACCAAACTTCTTTCTAAAGATTTCAATACAGAAATTCCAACAGTCGTTTTGATTGCCGACATGCCTGAATACGTTGACTCGCAGTCGAGTAAACAAATTGGTGCGAATCTAACTTCGAAACTAAAAACCTACGCGGGAGTTTCTGAAGTAAGCAGTTACTACACACTTGGAAACCCACCTTCGCTAAGAAGCGATGACGGCAAAGCAGTTTACTTTTTTGTAAAGACTGACAAGAACGTTGTTGAAACAAAACTCGGTAAGCAAATTTCCGATGAGCTAACTGGAAATTTTGAAAACGCAAAAATTTACGTTGCCGGATTTGCAGCAATAAGTAGCAGCATCAGTGAGCAAATTTCTTCAGATTTAGCTGCTGCAGAAACTATCGCAGTGCCACTGACGTTGCTGCTGCTAGTTTTTGTTTTTGGATCTTTGGTTGCTGCTGGATTGCCAATGATTGTTGGCGGATTAGCAATTGTTGGAAGTTTTTTCTTTGTCTGGATTTCAACTCAAATCACCGACACATCAATTTTTTCTATCAACCTCATCACCGGTATGGGCCTTGGATTAGGTATTGACTATGCCTTGCTGATGGTCAATCGTTTCCGAGAGGAACGTACGGCCGATCAC
Source organism: Actinomycetota bacterium (assembly GCA_041181555.1). GTDB lineage: Bacteria > Actinomycetota > Actinomycetes > Actinomycetales > Microbacteriaceae > Rhodoluna. The sequence goes on from JBEGPH010000019.1 coordinate 6,684, forward strand.
TCAGTCGAGCAGGCAGTGATTCGCACTGTAAATTCAGCCGGTCGAACCGTGCTCTTCAGTGGACTAACTGTGGCAATCGTCTTGGCATCCATGTTTTTCTTTCCTCAGTATTTCCTCAAGTCATTCGCACTCGGCGGTGTTGTGGTTGTGCTCCTGGCCATTGCTGGTGCTCTAATTGCCTTGCCCGCGCTGCTCGCAATACTTGGCGACAGGGTAAATCTGATCAAACTGGCCCGAATCAACGCCAAGCCAAGAACCAAAGGCACATGGGCCAGCCTGGCTCGCTTCGTAATGAAGCGACCGCTGCCGGTGCTGCTAGTTACCTTGATTGGCCTCGGTGGTCTAATGACTCTGATGAACGGCGTGCAATTCGGTCAGGTCGATGATCGAATTCTTCCGGCCAGCAACAAAGCGGTTATCGCGAATAACGTGATTCGTGAGCGCTTCAGTGGTCGCGAAGGTTCGCCGGTGGAAATCCTGGTTAAAGGTGCCGACACCAACGACATTTACGACTTCGCGAAAACGCTTTCAACTACTAAACACATTCTTCGAGTACAAAGTGCACTTGGCATAAGTCAAAACGGTCAGATTGATTCGAGCTACGCACCGGCATTTGCGTCTTACTCAAATTCAAAGTGGCAAAGAATTCAAGCTATTGCCGATGTTGAACCAAGGTCTCCCGCGGGCGAAAAACTTACCGAATCAATTCGCAAACTAAAAATTGACGGACATGAAATTTTGGTTGGCGGTACTGCCGCTATCTACACCGACTCGCAACTTGGCATAACCAAACAACTACCAACTGTGTTGCTTTGGATTGTGTTATCGACTTTGATTTTGCTGTTCCTGTTCACCGGATCTGTGTTGTTGCCAATCAAAGCAATCTTGCTTAATTTCATTTCTCTCGGTGCAACCCTCGGATTCCTAACTTGGGTTTTTGTCGATGGCAATCTCAAATGGTTGATTGGTGAATTCCAACTAACCGGAACTATCGACACCTCGTCGCTGGTTTTGATCACGATTGTCGCGTTTGGATTATCGATGGACTACGAGCTGTTCCTACTTAGCCGAATCAAGGAACAGCACGATGCTGGGCTCGGCACCACCGAATCTGTGGCAATTGGACTTCAGCGTTCAGGGCGAATCATCACTACGGCTGCACTAGTTCTTGCGGTTTCATTCGTTGCCTTCGTCACTTCGGGAGTGACCATTATGAAGATGCTCGGTCTCGGCATCGCATTCGCAATCTTGCTTGACGCCACAGTGGTTCGTGCCCTGCTGGTTCCTGCACTAATGCGCCTGTTTGGCGACCTCAACTGGTGGGCTCCGAAGTGGCTCAAGGCCGTGTATCGCAAGGTTGGTCTAGAACACTAATTTCGGCATAGGCTGGTGTCATCACACATCGGCGTGTAGATCGTCGGTGTCTTCTAAGAAGGAGCATTCGTGCGATTTAAGAAAATTGGGTTTGCGGCCATCGCTGTAGCAGCCGCGCTCACCTTGACCCTTTCTGGCTGTGCTGGAACATCAGGGGGCAACGACAACATTGTGTCGGTAAACGGTTCAGAACCACAGAACCCTCTACTGGCAACCAACACCAATGAAGTTGGTGGCGGTCTAATCATCGACTCGATTTACGCTGGCTTGGTTTACTACGCTGCCGATGGCACTCCGGTAAACGACATGGCTGAATCAATCACCTCAACTGACAACATCAATTGGGATATCAAGATCAAGAGCGGTTGGAAATTTACCAACGGCGAAGAAGTTACTGCGGACTCTTTTGTAAACGCATGGCAGTACGGAGCACTTCTTAAGAACGCTCAGCTCAACAGCTACTACTTCGACGCAATCGAAGGTTTCTCTTACGACAAGGACAGCGTGCTTACTGGCCTAAAGGTAGTTAGCCCAACTGAGTTCACTGTGAAGTTGACTTCAGCTCAGTCTGACTTCCCACTTCGTTTGGGATACACAGCTTTCTACCCGCAGCCAAAGGCATTCTTCGATGACCCTAAGGCGTTCGGGGAAAACCCAATTGGAAACGGTCCTTACATGCTTGCCGAGAAGGGCGCATGGAAGCACAACGTTGAAATCAACTTGGTAAAGAACCCTGACTACAAGGGCGGACGTCTTGCAAAGAACGGTGGTTTGAAGATTGTGTTCTATGCAACTCTTGATGCTGCATACGCCGATCTTCAGGCAGACAACCTTGACGTTATGGCGGGAATTCCTGACTCAGCTTTGAAGACTTACCAAGCAGATCTTGGTGACCGTTCAGTGATGCAGGGTGCGGCAGTATTCCAGTCGTTCACAATTCCAGGACGTCTCGCTCACTTCTCAGGTGAAGAAGGCAAGTTGCGTCGTGCAGCGCTTTCGATGGCGTTTGATCGTCAGCAAATCATTGACGTTATTTTCAACGGAACCCGCAAGCCAGCTCGCGACTTCACTTCACCAGTTATCGCTGGTTGGACTGACAAGTTGACCGGCTCTGAGGTGCTTGACTACAACCCAACCAAGGCAAAAGAGCTTTGGGCAAAGGCAGACGCCATCTCGAAGTGGTCTGGCAAGTTTGAACTTGCTTACAACGCTGACGGTGGACACCAGGGTTGGGTCGATGCAGTTACCAACGCAATCAAGAACACTCTTGGCATCGATGCACAGGGCAAGGCATACCCAACCTTTGCTGAATTGCGCACCAAGGTAACTGACAAGACCATCAAGGAAGCATTCCGCACCGGATGGCAGGCGGACTACCCTGCTCTTGCTAACTTCCTTGCACCTATCTACCAGACTGCGGCAGGTGCCAATGATGGTCAGTACTCAAACCCTGCGGTAGACGCATTGTTTGCAAAGGGAAACTCTTCAAAGACTCTCGCTGATGCAAACAAGGCATACCAGGACGCGCAGGTGATTCTGCTTCAGGATCTTCCTGCAATCCCTCTTTGGTACGGAATCACCGACGGTGGTTGGTCGACCAAGGTTTCAGGCGTGAAGTACGGCTGGAACGGTGTTCCAGTGCTTCACGAAGTAGTAAAGAACTAAATCACGTTCAGGCCAGGGTGGCAATCCAATTGATTGCCACCCTTCGGCTTGACCACTAATTGGCAAGGCAACATGACCGGATACATAGTTAGACGCGTGCTTCAGGCGCTGCCTGTGTTTTTCGGCACAACCCTGCTTATTTACTTCATGGTGTTTGCAATGCCGGGTGACCCGATAGTTGCTCTATTTGGAGACAAGGGTGTGAACCCGGCCATTGCTGCACAGCTGCGACACGAGTATCACTTGGATCAACCGTTCATCATGCAGTACTTGATTTACATCGGCGGTATCTTCCGCGGGGACTTCGGTACCTCCTTTTCTGGCCAGCCGGTTGGGCAAATCTTGGCCTCCACTTTTCCGGTCACATTGCGACTGGCCCTAATGGCCGTGGTCTTGGAAATGATTTTTGGTGTCGCAATTGGCTTGATAGCCGGGCTTCGCAAGGGAAAATTCTTCGACGCATCCTCGCTGGTGGTCAGCCTGTTGCTAATTTCAACCCCAGTTTTCGTAATCGCCTTTGTTTCTCAGTTTGTCTTCGCCATCAAACTCGGCTGGGCCCGACCAACAGTTAGTGGCGGCGCAAACTTTCAAGAGTTGATTTTGCCCGCCGTGGTGCTGGCAACTCTTGGCGTCGCCTACATTATTCGTCTGACCAGATCTTCGGTAATTGAAACCGCCGGACAGGACTTCGTGCGCACCGCGTACAGCAAGGGCCTCAGCTCACGTCGGGTCACTCGCGTTCACATCCTTCGTAACTCTCTTATTCCGGTAGTCACTTACGTATCAATCGATTTTGGAATCCTTCTGGTTGGCGCAACAGTCACCGAGGGAATCTTCAACGTGCCAGGGGTTGGCCGCACTTTGTATCAGGCAATTATCCGAGGAGAGGGACCAACTGTGGTTTCTTTCGTTACCGTGATGGTTTTGATTTACCTCGTGGTAAATCTCTTGACTGACCTTCTTTATGCAGTGCTAGATCCAAGGATTCGTTATGGCAAATAGAGACGAACACTTTGTAGCAGATTACTCAAACACTGAGTTTGCAGAAATCGATGCGGTGCGCATCAGTGAGAAGCCGACGAATTTATATCTTGATGCCTGGCGCGATTTACGCAAGCGTCCAATGTTTTATATCTCAGGAGTGCTCATCATCATCGTCACGGTGATGGCACTGTTTCCAACTCTGTTCACGAAAGTTGCACCTAATGAGAATTGCTATCTAGATAACAGCAATGGAGCACCAACAGGCGAACACATTCTTGGATTCACTCGACAAGGTTGCGATATTTTCAGTCGCATTGTGCACGGCACATCCACTTCTCTTTCAGTTGGAATCATCGTCACTCTGATGACTCTATTTATGGGAGTCTTTTTTGGTTCTCTTGCTGGCTTCTTTGGTAAGTGGGTAGATGCAGTGCTCTCTCGCGCGGGCGACATATTTTTCTCTATTCCCTACATCCTTGCTGCGGTGGTAATCATGTCGGTTTTCTCCGACTACCGAAATGTCTGGGTCATCTCGGCAGCAATTGGAATTTTTGCTTGGCCTTCAACCGCGCGCGTGCTTCGCGGTGAGATCCTGCGAGTCAAGCAGGCCGACTTTGTCATGGCATCAACCGCCATCGGAGTTAGCAGACTAAGAATTTTGATTCGTCACGTCTTGCCAAATTCAATTGCGCCGGTAATTGCGGTGACCACTATCTCTTTGGCTGGCGCTATCGTGGCCGAGGCAACTCTCTCATTCCTAGGCGTCGGTCTTCCAACTTCAACCATGAGCTGGGGAAACGACATCAGCCAGGCCCAGGCCGACCTAAGAACATCACCCCAGGTGCTGATTTGGCCTTCGCTAGCCCTATCAATCACCGCACTCGCATTCATCATGATGGGCGAGGCCATCAGGGATGCGCTTGACCCGAAGGCGAGGGCGCAGCGCTAATGAGTGATCAGAAGCCACTACTAAGCATTCGTGATTTGGCGGTTGAGTTTCCAAATCAAAACGGTTCGGTGCGTGCATTGGAAAATGTGAGTTTCGATCTTTGGGAGGGCGAAACCTTAGCAATCGTCGGTGAATCTGGTTCGGGAAAGTCAACCACCGCTCACGCCATCATCAATTTGCTACCGGGTGCAGGAAAAATTTCCGGCGGCTCGATTGTCTTTGACGGCAACGAATTAGTTGGAGCAAATCACGCAGAGCTAGAAGCTATTCGCGGAAAACAAATTGGTTTTGTTCCGCAGGATCCGATGAGCAACCTTAACCCGGTGTGGTCAATTGGGTTTCAAGTTGAAGAAGCAATTGCAGCCAACAATCCTTCATTGGATAAGAAGGCAGTGCGTGCCGAGGCTATTTCGGTGCTCAACAAGGCTGGACTGTCAGACGCTGAAAAGCGAATGAAGCAATACCCGCACCAATTTTCCGGTGGAATGCGTCAAAGAGTATTGATTGGAATCGGTCTCTCTGCAAATCCGAAATTGCTAATTGCAGATGAGCCAACAAGTGCACTTGACGTCACAGTGCAGCGAACAATTCTTGATCACTTAGCAACACTCACCAAGGCAACACAAACTTCGGTAATTCTCATAACTCACGACCTTGGCTTAGCTGCAGAGCGCGCCGACCGAATCGTAGTTATGTACCGAGGAAGAATTGTTGAGTCTGGCCCTTCTCTTGAGGTGCTAAAAAATCCGAAGCACCCGTACACGCAAAAATTAGTTGCGGCTAGAAAAGCGGCTCCACGCAAACCACATCACAGCGACGACGTAGCCGTGAAGATTTCGAACATCACCAAGACCTACTCAATCAAAGGCTCTGGATTCAAGAGCACACCGTTCACGGCAGTGGACAACGTTTCGCTAGAAATTAAGCGCGGCACCACCCTCGCGCTGGTAGGCGAGTCGGGTTCTGGCAAGTCGACCATTGCCAAAATGCTTCTCGGTCTTGAAAAGCCAAGCCAGGGAGAGATCAGCATTGATGGCAAAAACATTGCCAACCTGAACTCCCGTCAACTTTTTGACCTCCGCCGCCGGATGCAGCCGGTCTTTCAAGACCCTTACGGCTCGCTTGATCCGCTGCAAAACATCGCCAACACCATTGCTGAGCCTCTGGTCACCCACAAGGTTGGCACCAGAAAAGAGCGTCAGGAACGAGTTCGCGAACTCTTAGATCAGGTGTCTTTGCCCTGGGCAATCTCGACCCGATACCCGAGCGAGCTCTCCGGCGGACAGCGGCAGCGTGTGGCAATTGCCAGGGCACTTGCTCTAAAGCCCGACCTTGTGGTCTTGGACGAAGCGGTATCCGCTTTGGACGTCTTAGTTCAGGCGCAGATTCTGGAGCTCCTGGCCCAACTGCAGGA
>JBEGPH010000020.1:0-11840 GCA_041181555.1 Actinomycetota bacterium
AGGTAGCCAAGTTCCGCTGCAGCGACCGCTGTGCCCCGGTCGTTATGCGGGTGAAGAGATAGCAAGACGCAGTCGCGTTTCGCGAGGTTTCGATGCATCCACTCGATTGAATCCGCGTAAATGTTTGGTGTGATCATTTCAACCGTCGCAGGAAGATTAATCACCATTTTGTGATCTGGAGTTGGCTGCAAGACTTCGATAACGGCATTACAAACCTCGACCGCATACTCCAGCTCGGTACCGGTGTATGACTCTGGTGAGTATTCGTAGTAGATCTTGGTTTCTGGAATGCGTGCTTCCATCTCAAGACACTTGCGAGCACCGTTGAGTGCAATGTTTAGAATTCCAGCTTTGTCTTGGTTGAACACGACTCGGCGCTGAAGCACGGACGTCGAATTGTAGAAGTGAACAATCGCCTGCTTAGCTCCTCTGAGCGATTCGTAGGTGCGTTCGATAAGTTCGTTTCTAGCCTGGGTAAGCACCTGAATGGTTACATCTTCAGGGATTTCATTTTGCTCAATTAGCAAGCGCACAAAATCAAAATCAGTCTGACTTGCTGACGGGAAGCCAACTTCTATTTCTTTGTAGCCCATTTTGACCAATAGGCGGAACATCTTGAGCTTGCGCTCAGGGCTCATCGGATCAATTAGAGCCTGGTTTCCATCCCTAAGGTCTACCGCGCACCATCGAGGAGCTTGGGTAATGCGCTTGCTAGGCCAAGTGCGATCCGGCAATTCAACCGTGATCTGCTCGTGAAAGGGTTGGTACTTATGTACCGGCATACCAGATGGCTTTTGGGTGTTTTTCATTTTGGTCTCCTGTGCCCAGACGGGCTAAAAATTTTGGGGTTAGCAGTTACTCCGCGCCGAGGAGCTTGACCTCGTCGCGGCTGCTAAGTAGTAGACCGAAGAACACAAATCAAGACTAGCCCAGCGAAGCCTAAAAGCCTAGGCGGCCGAGCAGCTTCGGATCGCGCTGCCAATCAGGGGCAACTTTCACTCGGATTGATAGAAAAACCGGCTGTTTCACGAGCTTCTCGATTTCAAGACGTGCCCGCTTTCCCACATCACTAAGTCGACTCCCCCGGTGCCCAATAATGATTGCCTTCTGACTGTCTCGCTCAACCCAAACATTCACATGGATGTCAAAGAGGTTTTTGCCCTCGCGCGGACCCATTTCATCAAGGGTTACCGCCAGAGAGTGCGGCAATTCGTCGCGCACACCTTCAAGCGCTGCTTCTCGTACTAGCTCACAAATTCGCATTTCTAGAGTCTCTTCGGTAGTGACTTCATCCGGATATAGCTGATCAGATTCGGGCATTTCTGAAATAAGAAGGTTGGTCAGCTCATCTAGTTGCTGATTCCCTAGAGCCGATACCGGAATGATTGCATGCCAATCTCTAATGCCCTGTACCTCAAGTAACTTTGCCGCGAGTGTTTTCTTGTCGACCAATTCGCTCTTAGTAACAACGGCAATAAGTTTCGCTCGTCTAAATTCACCAAGTTGATCGTTGATGAACATGTCGCCAACACCGATTTTTTCGTTGGCCGGAAGACAAAAGCCAATTACATCAACATCAGAGAGTGTCGACTCGACCAAATCGTTTAGACGTTGGCCTAATAAAGTACGCGGCCTGTGCAGACCAGGCGTGTCGACAACAATCAATTGTCCGTTTTCCCTATGCACAATTCCACGAATTGCACGACGAGTGGTTTGCGGTTTCGAGCTAGTGATTGCAACTTTCTCCCCAACCAAAGCATTGGTCAAAGTTGATTTGCCAACATTGGGCCTGCCAACGAACGAGACGAAACCGGCACGATAGTTATTTGTCATTTTCAGCTCCAAATGCCGCCACGGCGTCGGTCAAATCTTGATCTCGCGAAACCAGCACAGAAACCAAACGCTTTCGACGTCCTTCGATTCGGTCGGCACGGAACTTTAGACCCGAGTAGACAACCTCGTCACCACGAACCGGAAGTCGACCAAGTTCTTTGGCTAACAACCCGCCGACGCTATCGACATCCTCGTCTTCCAGCTCAATCTCAAAAAGTTCACCGAGTTCAAAAAGCGAGTACCGCGCAGCCACCCGGTAACTTCCATCCTCCAGCTGTGCCACCTCTAAAGCCGCATCGTCATATTCGTCAGCAATTTCGCCGACCAACTCCTCGATGACATCTTCCAGGGTTACTAAACCGGCAACTCCGCCATATTCATCTACGACTATTGCGATGTGAGTGGCGTTTGCCTGCATAGCCTTCAAAAGGTCGTCTACCGGCATTGACTCAGGTACAAATACCACCTTCCTGAGCGCGGCTTGGGCTTTAGATTTACCGGTTGCCTTGTTGCCCTCATGCAGAATTTTGGTCAGATCCTTAAGGTACAAAATTCCCGATATTTCATCGATGGTCTTGCCCACGACAGGCAACCTTGAGAAACCACTCTTCAGGAAGAACTCCATGGCCTCAGAAAGCGAAGCCTCGCTCGAAATAGTTGCCATGTCGACACGCGGAACCATGATTTCTCTCACGAGTGTCTCGCCGAATTCTTCAACCGACTCAATCAGCTCCTGCTCAAATTCCTCTGGCTCTTCGTCTTTGGGTAGTGAAAGCGGAGTGAAAAACAAGTGGAGGGAATTGATCACACCAGCAAGATTTTTAGCGAAAAACCTGCCTATGCGCTGGTGGCCAAGCTTTCGGGCAGCAACCTGAGTACCAAGAAGCAAACCGATCATCAGCACAATGGAAACAATCGCAGTAACCCACCATGACCAACCAAGCGGCACAAGAGATTGACCTAGAGTGACACCGAAAATACCGGTGAGTGTCATTCGTAAAAAGCTCAGCGTCTCTGCCTTTGCCGAGTTAACTTCGTCTACCTCAAGAGCGGCCTTAACAACCGCCGAGATAGTCGTAAGCAGAGCGAGAACAATCGCTACCCAAAATGCAATCGCTAGCAACTAGTTTGCGCTCTCGCTTGCGAAAAAGGCATCCAGTATTTCTTTTTGAAGGCCGAACATTTCCCGTTCTTCATCTGGTTCGGCGTGATCGTAACCAAGCAAGTGCAATATTCCGTGTGTTATTAATAGCAAAATTTCATTGATAAGCGGATGGCCGGCCTTTTCGGCCTGCACCTCAGCGAATGAGGGACAGACCACAATGTCACCGAGTAATCCGGCCGGGGTCTGATCTTCCGCAGTACCGGGGCGAAGCTCGTCCATTGGAAAGCTCAACACATCGGTAGGGCCAGGTTCATCCATCCACTGCTCGTGAAGCAACGACATCGGGTCTTCTTCGACAAACTGAATAGCCAGCTCGGCAGCCGGGTGGATATGCAACTGATCGAGAGCAAATTCTGCCAATCGCAAGACGCGAGCATTATCAATCTCGTACTCGGTTTCGTTGTTGATTTCAATGCTCACTAGCGCACCCTCTTCGCTGGAGCCGCTTTCTTGGCTGACTTCTTTTCTTCAAATTTCGAATATGCATCGACAATCTTGGACACCAATGAATGACGCACAACATCGTCTGAGGTGAGGTACTTGAACGTCATGCCTTCTACCTTGCTAAGCACCTGAATTGCGGTGTGTAGCCCAGAGGTGCCAACCGGAAGGTCAATTTGAGTGATGTCTCCGGTGATCACCATTTTTGAGTTGAAGCCCAAGCGGGTAAGGAACATCTTCATCTGCTCGGGAGTTGTGTTTTGGGCTTCATCGAGGATTATGTAGGAATCATTTAGTGTTCGACCACGCATGTAGGCAAGCGGGGCTACTTCGATAGTGCCGCTAGCCATCAACTTTGGAATTGTTTCCGGTTCAAGCATGTCGTGAAGAGCGTCGAAGAGCGGTCGCAAGTATGGGTCAATCTTGTCGTTCAAAGTGCCGGGTAGAAAACCAAGCCGCTCTCCCGCTTCTACAGCGGGGCGGGTAAGAATGATTCGACTGATTTCTTTTCGCTGCAAAGCCTGAACTGCTTTTGCCATAGCCAAATAGGTCTTACCGGTACCAGCTGGGCCAACTCCAAAAACAATCGTGTGCTCATCAATTGCATCTACGTAAAGCTTCTGCCCAAGAGTTTTTGGTCGAATGTTCTTTCCGCGCGATGAAAGAATGCTTTGACTTAGCACATCTGCAGGTCTTACCGATTCTTCGGCAAGCATTTTGGCGGAACGAGTGAAATCTTGAGGTGCTAGTTCTTGACCAGCTGAAATTAGTTCAACCATTTCGGCAATTAGGTTTATCGCAAGGTCTACGGTTTCTTTGGGGCCACTCAAGGTTAATTTGTTTCCGCGCGCCAAGACCTCAACGGTTGGGTAGGTAGCCTCAAGAGTGCGAAGTAGGCCGTCGTTAGTGCCAAGCAAGTTCACCATTGGAACGCTGGTGATTTCGATTGTTTCGCGCACGCTGCGAGAAGGAATGTTTGTCATCTATGCCTTAGGCGTTGCGCTCATGACGTGACCGTGCACGTGGAAGACAGATTGCCCAGCGGCAGCGCCAGTATTGAATTGCAAACGGAATGAACCGGTAGAAAGTTCTTCGGCTACCCGACTACCCAATTGAATGAGATCCACTAGAGCTTCGGTATTTGCAAATGCCAATTCTGCGATGTTGGCGTGGTGTTCGCGAGGAACAACTAGTACGTGAATTGGTTGCTTAGGTTCGATGTCGTTGAATGCGACGGCGTGTGTCGACTCTGCGACTAGCTTTGCCGGAATTTCTCCCGAGATGATCTTGCAAAAAATGCAATCCTGATTGGTCAATTTGCCTCCACTAGAGAGTTTAGTTTCTAGTTGAACACCCCGGTAAGTGCTTGAATTGCTGAGATTGCGGCAATGCCAGCCGTCGACGTGCGCAAGATAGATTCGCCAAGATGAACCCTAACCGCGCCGGCATTCTCGAATAACTCAAGTTCTTCGTCTGAAATACCACCCTCAGGCCCAACCACTAGGGCGACTTTGCCCGACAATCTTTCTAACTTGGCCAAGCCAAGCTTAGAAGTTGGGTCGAGGACGATGACTAAATCGAAATCACCGACTATTTTGGCCACTTCGGCAGATGACAGCGGCATTGCCACCAAAGGAAAATGAGTGCGAAGCGACTGTTTTGCCGCCTCATCACAGATCAACTGCCAGCGAGCCTGTCCCTTTGCGGCCTTGGCGGCATCCCAGCGAGAAATTGAGCGCTCAGCCTGCCACGGAATCATAGCTACTGCGCCGAGTTCGGTAGCCGCCTGAATTGCCAACTCGTCTCGATCGCCTTTGGCAAGCGCCTGAATCAAGAAAATCTGGTTGGTGGGGATTGCATCTTCTGTAACTTGAGCAATATCTACGATTAGCGACTTTGGAAATACTTCAACAACCGAACCCTTGACGCGAAGTCCATGTCCATTGGTTAGTTGGATTGCCTCGCCGACTCGCATTCGACGGACTGAAGCCGCGTGCTTTCCTTCGGAACCGCCAAGCTCTACCCGTTCACCTGCTTTTGGTGCTGTTTGGAATTCAGACCAAAACATTGGCTCGACCATTACTTGTGCTTTCGCTTAGAAAAATGACTTTGGCTGTGCTTCACCAATTTGATTTCATCCGACTTTCGCATAGCGGCGAGTGATCGGAAAATTTCTTTTTGCTTTGAATCGAGCTTGGTTGGAGTATGCACCTGGAAGGTGACAATCAAATCGCCTCTACCAGCGCCGCGAAGATGGTTAATTCCCTTGTGACGCAGCGTGACCTGATCGCCACTCTGCGTGCCGGGCTCAATTACGATTTGCGCTTCACCGTCAAATGTTTCAATTTTTGTGAGTGTACCTAAAACGGCATCGTGCAAAGGCACTTCAATTGAACAATGTAAGTCATCGCCCTGGCGACTAAAAGATTCGTGCGGATGCACCGCAATGTCAACATAGATGTCGCCCTGTGGGCCACCGGCAAAACCAACTTCGCCCTGCCCGGCTAGTTGGAGACGAAGACCATCTTCCACACCCGCTGGAATGTTTAGATCAAGTGTGCGCCGAGCTCTAACTCTGCCCTGTCCGCGGCAATCATTGCATGGATCTGCAATTACCTGACCAAATCCTCTGCAGGCACCACAGGGTTGAGAGGTGACCACATTACCCAGTAGTGAGCGCACCTGGCGCTGGATTTGTCCGCTACCGCGACAAATGTCACAGGTGGTGGGCGAAGTTCCGGGGCGACAGCAACTGCCGCTGCAGGTTGAGCACAGCACTGCGGTATCAATCTCGATTGATTTCTCGCAACCGAAAACCACTTCGCTCAGTTCTAGATCGACCTTGATCAGGGCATCTTGACCGCGTTCAGCCCGACTTCGCGGGCCTCTCGCCTGACCTCCACCAAAGAAGGTGTCGAAAATATCGCCAAAGCCAAAACCGCCGGCCCCAAATGGGTCTTGTCCACCCATGTCGTATTTTCGGCGTTCGTCGGCATTACTGAGTACTTCGTAGGCGTGTGTTACCAGCTTGAATCGCTCGTGTGCCTCTTCGGTGTCGTTTACGTCTGGGTGTAACTCTCTCGCGAGTTTGCGATAAGCCTTCTTGATTTGGTCATCCGTGGCATCTCGTGAAACGCCAAGTACCTCGTAGTGATCAGCCAATTAGAGCCCTCCGAGGGTTTGAGTTAGATAACGCGCGACTGCGCGCACTGCAGAAATATTTGCGCTGTAGTTCATTCGAGTTGGGCCGAGGACTCCGAGTTTTGCTACCTCGGCTCCTTCTTTTTCGTAACCAGAAACCACAACCGACGATGAGCTAAATTCCGAAAGTAGGTTTTCCGAACCGATTCGCAAAGCTACTCCGTTTTCCTCGGCTTGCATTTCCTGAATCAAACGAAGTAATACAACCTGTTCTTCAATGGCTTCAAGCATTGGCGAGATACTGCCTTTGAAATCATCTTCATTCTTGGCGAGGCTTGCAGTGCCGGCAAGAATGATTTTGTCTTGGCGGTTTGCATCGACCTGCTCTAAAAGAGTGTCTAAAACTAACTGAACATGAGTTTCGCGATTAGGTGCAAATTGCGAAGTGAAATCATGCAACTTGGCCGAGACCTGCGACAGCGATGCGCCTGTCAGTGCGCCAATAAGTTTGGCTCTGAGTGTGGAAACGAAATCCTCATCAAGTTGCGCAGCAAATTGAATCAAGTGCTGCTGTACGCGACTGATATCGGTAACCAGAAGCAGAATCAATTGATTATCGGCAACCTTGATAAGTTCCACGCTCTTCACGTGGCCTTTTTCTAAGCTTGGATACTGAACCATGGCCACCTGATTGGTTAGTTGCGCCAAAAGGCGAACCGTGCGTCCAAGGATTTCGTCGAGGTCGGCACTGCCCTGCATAAAGTTTTCAATCGCAGTTCGCTCAGCGATACTCAACGGCTTAACTTCGCCAAGTCGATCAACGAATAGTCGATAACCCTTGTCGGTTGGCACCCGTCCGCTCGAGGTGTGAGGAGCAACAATCAGCTGCTCTTCCTCAAGAAGTGCCATCTCATTTCGAATGGTCGCCGAAGAGACCCCGAATGCGTGACGCTCCACCAGGGTTTTACTTCCAACCGGCTGATTGGTTTCGATGTAATCATGAACGATGGCGCGCAGCACTTCAAGACTGCGTTCTGGAATCATGTTCACCTCGTTAGCACTCAATGGGTACGACTGCCAATTTTACCCACTGAACTCGGGCTAGCCAAGAAGGTCGCGAACCAAAGAGTCGGCCAGCAGTCGGCCTCGCTGGGTCAATAGAATTCGACCAGAAATCGCTGACTTAGCATCAATTAGTCCATCGGCAATAAAGCCGCTGATGAATTTTGCGGCATCCGGGTTCAACCGCTTGACCACTTCGATGGCTAAACCATCGGCAATTCGAATCTCGAGCAGAATACGCTCGGTGAGTCTTGTCTGCTCAGAAAGGACTTCCCTGGCGAGCGCAGGCGAATTTCCAGCAGCTAATTTTTCGGCGTAGCTAGCTGGATGCTTAACATTCCACCAACGCGTTCCACCGATGTGCGAATGAGCGCCGGGCCCGTAGCCCCACCAGTCATTACTTCGCCAGTAGGCCAGATTATGTGCCGAACGAGTCGATTCCCCCGTGCTCCAGTTGCTCACCTCGTACCAATTGAAACCTGCCTCCTGGAAGAGTTCATCGGCAAGTTCATATTTTTCGGCCTGCTCGTCTTCATCTGGTTCGGCCACTTTGCCATTTTTGATTTGCTGAGCCAACTTGGTGCCGGGTTCAACAATCAGTGAATAGGCGCTGATGTGATCAACGCCGAGAGAAAGGGCAGTCTGAACTGAAAACTTCCAGTCAGCGATACTCTCCCCGGGGGTGCCATAAATGAGGTCAACAGAAGTCTGCAATCCGTTGTTCTTTGCAGCGCGAACCGCTTTTTCTACGTTCTCGGGATTGTGAGTTCTATCCAACTTGGCGAGGACTTCCGGAACTGCCGATTGCATTCCGATTGATACTCGATTGAAACCAGCTGCCGACAGATTTTCAAAATAGTCTTCATCTACGTTGTCGGGATTTGCTTCGGTGGTCACTTCAGCCCCTGCAATAACACCGAATTCTTCCTTGAGTTGCTGAAGCACCGCGGCTAACTGCTTGGCTTCGAGTTGAGTTGGGGTACCTCCACCGAAAAAGACTGAGCTAAATTCACGCTCAGGTAAACCAGAATTTTCAATTGCAGCTCGACTAAAAGAAATTTCATTAGACAAGTTATCCAAAAATGAATTTTGAGTTACGCCGCGAAGTTCGGAAGCCGTGTAGGTGTTGAAATCGCAGTATCCGCAACGCACGCGACAAAAAGGTATGTGCAAGTAGGCGTGAAAGGTTCGAGCGTCGGAATCCACTACGGCGTTGGCTGGTAATAATCCATCAAGTGGAGCGGGGTCTCCACTAGGCAGGCTGGCCATTACTTGCCCTTCTTTTCGCCTTTTTTCTCACCATCGGTAGACAGCGCTGCGATGAATGCCTCCTGAGGCACCTCAACACGCCCGACCATCTTCATGCGCTTCTTACCTTCTTTTTGCTTCTCAAGAAGTTTGCGCTTACGAGAAATGTCACCACCGTAACATTTAGCCAAAACGTCTTTACGCATAGCTCGAATTGATTCACGTGCAATGATGCGTGATCCAATCGCTGCTTGAATAGGCACCTCAAACTGCTGGCGCGGAATTAGCTCGCGCAGCTTGCCCGTAATCATTACGCCATAGGCATAGGCCTTGTCTTTGTGCACGATGGCACTAAAGGCGTCCACCTGCTCGCCCTGCAGAAGAAGGTCCACCTTGACCAAGTCGCCTTGCGCCAAACCCGCCTCTTCGTAATCGAGCGATGCGTAGCCCTGAGTCTTGCTCTTTAGCTGATCGAAGAAGTCAAAAACAATTTCGGCGAGTGGAAGCGTGTAGCGAAGTTGCACGCGATCTTCACCCAAGTACTGCATGTCGATCATTACTCCGCGACGACCCTGGCAGAGTTCCATGATTACTCCGACGTAATCCTTAGGAGCAAGGATGGTGGCCTTGACGATAGGTTCGAGCACAGTCTTAACCTTGCCGGTTGGGAATTCGCTCGGGTTCGTTACGGTGATTTCTTTTCCGTCATCCATAGTCACTTCGTAAACTACAGAAGGTGCGGTCGCAATTAGATCAAGACCAAATTCGCGCTCGAGTCGTTCGGTGACAATCTCCAGGTGCAACAATCCAAGGAATCCGCAGCGGAAACCAAAACCAAGTGCTACCGATGTTTCTGGTTCATACGCAAGAGCAGCATCGCTGAGTTTCAATTTGTCTAAAGCTTCGCGAAGGTTTGGATAATCTGAACCATCAATTGGATAAATTCCCGAGTAAACCATCGGCAACGGATCTTTGTATCCCTTGAGGGCATCGGTCGCTGGCTTTTGCGCGTTAGTTACAGTGTCGCCAACCTTTGACTGACGTACGTCTTTCACGCCGGTGATTAGATAACCCACCTCACCAACACCAAGACCCTTGGTCGGTTCTGGCTCTGGAGAAGAAACGCCGATTTCCAAAAGTTCGTGCACTGCCTTGGTGGACATCATTTGAATTCGTTCGCGAGGCGCAAGACTGCCGTCGATCATTCGCACATAGGTGACCACACCGCGGTAGGAGTCGTAAACGGAATCAAAAATCATCGCTCGAGCAGGAGCATTTGGGTCGCCAACCGGATTTGGAATCGTTGCCACAATTTTGTCGAGCAAGGCATCTACACCAACGCCGGTCTTACCTGAAACGCGAAGACAGTCCTCGGGATTGCCGCCGATTAGGTTGGCAAGTTCCTCGGCATACTTTTCCGGCTGTGCCGCAGGAAGGTCAATCTTGTTGAGCACCGGAATAATCTCGAGATCGTTTTCCATCGCCAGGTAGAGATTGGCAAGCGTTTGAGCTTCAATTCCCTGAGCCGCATCCACCAGTAGCACGGCACCCTCACAGGCAGCCAGTGAACGAGACACCTCGTAGGTGAAGTCGACGTGCCCCGGGGTGTCGATCATGTTCAAAGCGTAGGTTTGCCCGGCCACTTCCCAAGGCATACGAACCGCTTGAGACTTGATGGTGATGCCGCGCTCACGCTCAATGTCCATTCGGTCTAGATACTGGGCACGCATTGAGCGGTCATCGACCACACCGGTGAGTTGCAGCATGCGGTCGGCCAGGGTGGATTTTCCGTGGTCAATGTGGGCAATGATGCAGAAATTGCGGATTAAATCGGGGTTGGTCTTTGCCGGCTCTAGGCGGGTTTTAGCGCGTGGCGACAATTTGACCTCAAATTTGGATGGATAAAGGGACCGATTTCGGTACTTCTTATTGTCGCATACTTGCCTCTAAAAGCCTTGCGCTGGTAGTCTTTAAGCCGATACGGATGAGTGTCTCCATCCAAATCCCCAAACCTCAAATTCACGAGTGTTCGTATGAGCGCTCGAATCAGAAAGTGAAACATGGCAAACATCAAGTCGCAGATCAAGCGAATTGGCACCAACGCTAAGGCTAACGAGCGCAACAAGGCAGTCAAGAGTGAACTCAAGACCGCTATCCGCGCAGCCAAGGAAGCAGTTGCTGCTGGAGACAAGACCAAGGCTGCCGCTGCTGTTGCAGTTGCATCAAAGAAGCTAGACAAGGCAGTTTCAAAGGGAGTAATCCACAAGAACCAGGCTGCTAACCGTAAGTCAGCTATCGCAAAGCAGTCAGCTGGTCTGAAGTAAAGATTTTAAAAAGCCCCGTCGAGAAATCGGCGGGGCTTTTTTTATTTGATGTAGCGATTTCCGCCGCCGTAAAAACCAGCCGCGGCTTGAACCACTCCGGTGAAAACCAAAATCATGACCCCAGTGGCCCAACTTCCAGTTGCCACCGCGAATGCACCAATAGCAAAAACACCAATTCCGGAAAGCAGGTAACCCCAGCCCTGACTCATTGCGCTAAGCACCGTGGTTTTTGATTGTCCATGAGCTCTAGTGGAAATCACGGTAAGCGAAAGCGGGAAGGTCGCAGTCTGCCCCACCGAAATCAGAACGCAACTGATAATCAGCCAAAGCGTATTGTTTGGGTTTCCGGCAGCAAGAAATAGGCTCAGCGATGTAAAGCCCGACATTGTCAAAAGCGATGCTCCAAGAGCCAGCCAAGAAATTGACTTCAAACGATTCATGACCGGAGCCAAGAGCATTGCGGTAGGAATTCCAATCGCCGTAGCCAAGCCGAGGAATCCACCGGCGGCGCCAGGATCAACGCCGATTGAAATCAACATGGTGGGCAACCAACTCAACATGACGTAGAAGTTCATCGACTGGATGCCAAAGAATCCCAAACTAGCCCAAGCGATAAGCGACCCATA
>JBEGPH010000021.1:0-11455 GCA_041181555.1 Actinomycetota bacterium
ATGCCATTTGGAATCCTCTTTCTGACTGCTTCTATTTCAGTTGACACTAGGTGGAACCGGGGACATTTCTATCGCCTGTCGCCGATTCTGTTGAAAAGTTCTCGCCTGAACCGGTTGTTAGTAGCGTAGCAGGATTTCGAACAGATTTTCGAACAAATATCGCTTTGGCGTGTCGCTAGTTCGTCTTTTTGTTCTTTTTGTTCTGGCCGTGCCAACGGGCTTTTGGCACGCCGGTAGCCCGACAAATGGCCAGCCAGACATCCCGCGGGTCTTCCCCATCGGCAATCGCCTGGTTACCCGTGCGATCGGCAAGTTCGCCAAGTACTAGATCTTGAAGGAGGTAATTGGTTTGATCCTGGCCGAATTCATCGACCATGAGTTCGCTGAATTGGCTGAGACGCACGAACAGAGACTATTGGGGCTATTTGGTGCGAAGCGAGTCTGAGCGGCCATTGGCAGCGAGGAAGGCGTCGAACTTATCGAGCTCAACCTCGGCAAACTTGTGGCCAAAACCAACCGGAAGTGAGTCTGGGATGCCCTCGAGAATAGCCAAACGATCACTGACCTCGCGGAGAATGGCTGATACTGGGACCTCTAGCGCCTCGGCAAGCGAAGCCAAGACCTCCGAGGATGCCTCTTTCTGGCCGCGCTCTACCTCGCTGAGGTAGCCGAGAGCCATGTTGGCACGGGCTGCGACCTGACGAAGGGTCTGACCCTTTTGCTGACGGAAATCGCGAAGTACATCGCCGATTTCTTGACGAATCAATGCCATCTGTGGGCCTCCTCTCCAAATAACTTACCTTGAGGTTGCGACAAATCTAAACCGGAAGGCTTGGAATTGCCTGAGCAACACGAACATAAACCCAGCTATTTGCTGATTTGTTCCCTGATTTCGCTCACGGCTGACTCGACCGCGGCAGCCCGAATCTGGGCTCGATCTCCGCTTAGGTGCAGCTCAAGCGCGGATGTTCCAAGCCCGGGCACTGAAAAACCAAGATAGACCAAACCGACCGGTTTATCACCATCTGCATCGGGCCCGGCCACGCCGGTCGTGGCGATTCCAATCACCCGCTCCAGCGGAACCCCAGCCGCATGCGCAAATTGCTCGCGTACGCCAGCAGCCATCGCTTCGGCAGTTTCGGCCGACACCGCACCGCGAGACTCCAACACATTTGCCGGAACACCAAGCAGATTCTGCTTGATTGAATTTTGGTAAGCGGTAATTGAACCGAGTAAAACATTTGACGCACCTGGCACCGCAACAAATTCTGAAGCAAGTGCGCCACCGGTCAGGGATTCTGCAATTGCCAGAAACCAGCCGCGTGCTTGCAATTCAGCAAGTACTACAGCGGCATTAGACATTGACTTTTTTCGCTTTCAGTTCGGCGCGAATAAATTGAACTCCACTTGTCAAAGTAACCAACAACGCCGCATAAAGCAAAACCTGCTCGACCGGGGCAAGCCACGGCAAATAGACATCCAAAGGTGAAAGCAAAAAGCCAACCGCCACCGACTGCAGGATCGTCTTCAACTTGCCACCACCCGCGGCAGCAATCACTCGACGTTTGACGACGACCAATCGATAAATTGTGACGCCAAGTTCGCGAACCAAAATTACAATCGTGATCCACCATGGCAGTTCACCGAGAATGCTGAGCGAAATGAGTGCGCCACCGAGTAGCGCTTTATCGGCAATCGGATCCAACAATTTTCCGAGGTTGGTCACCAAGTTTTTGCGACGCGCTATTGCGCCGTCTACCCCGTCGGTCGCAATTGCCAAAACGAAAATCACAACTGAAAGCCAACGCTCAACACTCTGCTTTTCTGGGGCAACAAAAAGCAACCAAATAAAAAGTGGAACGAACGCGATTCGAATAATCGTGATCAGGTTTGGAAGGTTCATTTATTACTAGTCTCGGCCGGTAAGTTGCCAAGCATCCTCGTCGTCATCGTCGTCGTCATTTTTACGAGCGACGAAGTCGGCAGGATCCCCTGCGCCAAAACTGGTTTCTTCTTCGATTACGCGAGCAGCCTGCTGCACTGCCGGAGCAGCCTTTGAGCCAGGTTCACCGCGCAGCTGAGCCAAAACCGTGCCGAGTTCTTCTGGGCGAACCATTACCTCGCGGGCCTTAGAGCCTTCGCTCGGACCAACGATGTTTCGAGACTCAAGCAAGTCCATCAGGCGACCAGCCTTGGCAAAGCCGACTCGAAGTTTGCGCTGAAGCATCGAGGTCGAGCCGAATTGTGAATTGATAATCAACTCGGCAGCCTGAAGCAAAACTTCGAGGTCGTCACCGATATCGGCATCAACCACAGCTTTGGCCCTAACCTCGTTGACGTCTTGGCGATACTCAGGCTGCATCTGCGCCTTCACGTGCTCGACCACTCGGTCGATTTCGCTTTCTGGCAGCCATGCTCCCTGAACTCGAATCGGCTTGTTGGTTCCCATCGGTGAGAACAACGCGTCACCCTGTCCGACGAGTTTTTCGGCTCCGGGTTGATCCAAAATCACTCGGGAGTCGGTGATTGATGAAACCGAGAATGCGAGGCGACTTGGCACGTTGGCTTTTATCAGTCCGGTAACCACGTCAACAGATGGTCGCTGGGTGGCGAGCACCAGGTGAATACCTGCGGCACGAGCCAACTGGGTAATTCGAACAATCGAATCTTCTACGTCGCGCGGCGCAACAATCATCAAGTCGGCCAACTCGTCCACTACAACTAGAAGATAAGGCAGTGGCTGAAGTTTTCTATCGCTACCCTCTGGTACTTGTACGCTTCCGGCCACAATCGCACGATTGAAATCGTCGATGTGCTTGAATCCAAAGAAAGCTAGATCGTCGTAGCGAGAGTCCATCTCCTTGACGACCCACTGCAAAATTTCTGCAGCCTTTTTAGCGTCGGTAACAATCGGAGTAATCAGGTGCGGCACGCCCTGGTAACCGGTGAGCTCAACTCGCTTAGGGTCTACCAAAATCATGCGCACCTCGGCAGGCTTGGCTCGCATCAAAATCGAGGTAATCATCGAGTTGATGAAGCTGGACTTACCGGCTCCGGTGGCACCGGCCACCAAAAGGTGAGGCATCTTGGCCAGGTTGGCGATCACAAAGCCACCCTCAACATCTTTACCGACACCGATGGTTAGTGGATGGGCCGAGGCCTTAGCCACCGGCGAGCGCAACACATCTCCAAGCGAGACAATCTCGCGGTCGGTGTTTGGAATTTCAATACCAATCAGCGACTTACCTGGAATCGGAGCGAGGATGCGAACTTCGTTTGATGCAACGGCATAAGAAATGTTGCTCGACAATCGAGTAACCGCTTCGACCTTTACACCCGGAGCGAGTTCGACCTCGTAGCGGGTAACGGTAGGACCACGGGAGAAACCAACCACCTTGGCGGCGATGTCGAATTCGGCAAAGACCGAACCGATCGCGGCAACCACGGTGTCGTTAGCTGCCGTCTTGGCCTTCGGTGGAGTACCTGGGCTTAGCAAGTCTGCCGACGGCAGCACGTATGGCTTTAGCCTTACCGGCTTAGGAGCAGGAGTGACAGCTACCGGTGCGGTGTCGTCGCTAACTTCGTCGTTGATAAGTTCAATCGGCTGAGTTGCATCGCTGACTGGAAAAACCTGATCGACCGAAGGTACTTCTTCTGCGGCAGTCTGGGTGCCAAACAGATTGTCAAACTCATCTTCCTCGACGGTTTCCAGAGTGACTGCAGATTCGAAGGCTTCTTCAGCCTCACCCTTGCCACGGCGCCACCATGGAACCTTGGTGCCATCGAAGGCATCGTGAATTTCTTCGGCCTCAACTTCTGCAACTTCTTCGCGACTCTTGCCTTCACCGACCAGGTAGTGCTTGAGCTCGCGCAGTCGTTCCCCGATGCGAGTAGGTGCGGTTTTGGTCATGATCAAAATAGAACCAAAGGTAATTAGCGCCATGACTGGCACCGCTCCCCAAATAGTTATGGTGCTATAAAACGGAATGGCAATTAGCCAACCGAAAAGCCCACCGTTGTAGGCCAACTTCCATTCGCCTTCGCTCGGCTGCGGGTGTGCGCCAAACAACCAGAACCAGCCACTGATAGAAACCAAAAACAGAAATAGGCCAACACCAATTCGTCCGTTGTCTTTGACAGATGAAGGGTGACGCATGAGATAAATGGCAAAAATCACCATGATTACTGGCAGGGCAAAAGCGAGCTTGCCGAAAAGCAAACCGAAGGTAACCACGTGCAGGCCAAGCGCCCAGTCTTGCTTGATGAGGAACCAGTCGACAATCGCACCGATTACGCCGAGCATGAAGATGGCGAAAGGCAGGCCGTCGCGGCGGTCTTCTTTGGCAATCTTTTCTGGGCTAAGTGCGCGGGCCCCAGCCCCGACCGCGTGAGCCAAAAGCATGTAAATACGCACACCTAGGTTTTTAGACGGCTGCCCCTGCGGGTGCGCAGAACGAGTCGAACGAGGTGCCGGTTTGCGTGAAGCGGCTGGTTTGCGCGTAGCCATGCCTCAAAAGTAACAGCGACCCCCGCCAAATCATTGGAGGCTAGCGGGATTAGTCGATTATGACAACCGGGATGATCATCGGACGGCGGCGATGGGCCTTGTTGACCCAGGTGCCGATAGTGCGACGAATCACCTGCTGCATGGCATGAGCATCGCGCACTCCCTCGGCGGCGGCCTGCGCCAACGCCAGTGAAATCTGCGGTTTCACATCGTCGAAAACGTGATCTTCCTCGGCAAAGGCGCGAGCACGAATTTCGGGGCCAACCTTGACCTTGCCGGTGTCGCCATCAATCGTGCAAAAAATCGAAATGAAGCCTTCTTCGGCAAGCACACGTCGGTCGTGCAGGTCTTCCTCGGTGATTTTGCCAACCGTCTTTCCGTCCACGTATAGCAACCCACACTCCACGGCACCGACGATTTGGGCGATTCCGTTTTCGAGGTCGATTACCCATCCGTCTTCAGAAATCAAAACTCGTTCGCTAGGTATGCCGGTTTGTTCGGCAAGTTTTCCATTAGCAATCAAGTGACGATATTCACCGTGCACCGGCATTACGTTTTTTGGCTTGAGGATGTTGTAACAGTAGAGCAACTCTCCCGCTGCCGCGTGGCCCGAAACGTGCACCTTGGCATTGCCCTTATGCACCACGTTGGCGCCGAGTTTGGTTAGGCCGTCGATGACTCGGTAAACGGCGTTTTCATTACCAGGAATTAGCGAGCTCGCCAAAATTACGGTGTCGCCCTCGCCCACCTGAATGTCGTGCTCGAGATTGGCCATGCGCGCAAGCACTGCCATAGGTTCACCCTGTGAGCCGGTAGACATGTAAACCAATTGGTTCTCAGGAATGTCTCCGGCGTGCTTAGAGTCAATCAAGACTCCGTCTGGCACGCTTAGGTACCCCATCTCCTGGGCGATCTGCATGTTGCGAACCATGCTTCTGCCTACCAGAGCAACTTTGCGATTGTTAGCCACAGCAGCATCGACCACTTGTTGCACACGATGAACGTGCGAAGAGAAAGACGCAACAATCACTCGTCGTTTAGAACGAGCGATTACATTTTCAATTACCGGCCCGATGTCTTTTTCGAGCGGAGTAAAACCTGGCACGTCGGCGTTGGTTGAATCACACATGAAAAGGTCTAGACCCTCTTCACCAATTCTCGCGAAGGCGCGGAGGTCGGTGAGTCGGCCATCAAGCGGAATCTGATCCATCTTGAAGTCTCCGGTGTGCAAAACCGAACCGGCCTTGCTGCGAATTACCACCGCGAGCGCGTCGGGAATCGAGTGGTTTACCGCAACGAACTCCAGGTCGAAGCCTGCCAGCTGCTTGCGCTGCCCTTCGCTGACCACTGTGGTCTTGGCTGTGATCTTGTGCTCTTTTAGTTTTGCCTCAACAAAAGCCAGGGTTAGTGCCGATCCGATTAGCGGTATGTCTTCGCGCATACGCAGCAGGTATGGCACGCCACCAATGTGATCCTCGTGGCCGTGGGTTAGCATGATGCCCACGATGTCGCCTAGTCGATCGCGCAGGTAGCCAAAGTCAGGGAGGATGACATCCACACCCGGCTGGTGCTCTTCAGGAAAGAGCACACCGCAGTCGACGATGAGAATCTTGCCGTCGATTTCGAAGACGGTCATGTTGCGACCGATTTCTCCGATGCCACCGAGTGGAATGATGCGAAGGACGCCCGCTTTTAGCGGAGCTGGTGCCGGCAGGGTAAGAACCATGGGCTCCCTTATCTAGTAGTGCCAGCCACCTTTGGCAGCGCGCCACCGGCTGCTGCGTTGCGGTCTGGTCGGAAGTTTTCAAAACTTAGGCCAACTACAGGCCCAACCTTGTCGATGTCTTGTTCGATGCGCGCGGCTTCAGACTCTTCTGGTCCAACTAGCGGCAAACGAACGCGAGGGCTTGCAATCAAACCCAGTCCGTCAAGAATGTATTTCGCTGCAACCGTGCCAGGCACGTGAGTCATGGCAGCACGCTGCAATGGCTCGAGCGAGTTGTGCACTTTGAGTGCAGCGTCAAAATCGTTTCTGTTGGTGGCGTCGATCATCGCGCGGTAAGCAGCCGGTGCGATGTTCGCGGTGACCGAGATGCAACCGGTGGCGCCGATTGAAAGATGTGGAAGTACGTTCGCGTCGTCGCCGCTGAAGTACATCAACCCGGTTTCATTCATGATTCGAGAAGCCTGAGCAAGATCACCCTTGGCGTCTTTCACTGCAACGATGTTTGGGTGTTTTGCGGCGCGGTGGAAAGTGTCGTGCGAAATTGCGATGCCAGCGCGACCAGGGATGTCGTAAAGAATTACCGGAAGATCGGTGGCGTCTGCAATCATTCGGAAGTGAGTTAGCACTCCGGCTTGAGTCGGCTTGTTGTAATAAGGGGTAACCACCATGATGCCGTCGGCACCGGCTTTTTCACTGAGCTTGTAGAGCTGAATCGCGTGAGCGGTTTCGTTTGAACCACCACCGGTGATGATCTTGGCGCGACCGTTGGCCACGCTCTTACCAACCTCAACCAGCTTGAGCTTTTCGGCATCGGTGAGGGTTGAGGTCTCTCCAGTCGTACCGGTAAGCACCAAACCATCGGCGCCATTGGAAACCAAGTAGTCCATTAGCGCTTCGGTTGACTTCCAGTCGACCTCACCATCGTCGTGCATAGGCGTGATCATCGCCACAAGGGTCTGGCCGAAGATGTGTGACTGGTGGTTAGACATGGTTAAAGAGTAGCGATTATGGCGCTACGCGACCATTGGCATTAAATGCCTCGTAGGTATAAGGCATTAGTTTGGCCCAGAAGTCTTCCATCTTCTCTGCGCACATTTCGATTTCGCGCTGAGGGAATGATGGGAAGTGAGTGCCTTCACGCTTGGTACGCAAACTTAGGAAGTTCATCAAGGCACGCGAGTTCATAGTTACGTACATGCTCGAGTAGATGTTTAGCGGCAAGACGATACGAGCCACCTCACGAGCAACACCGGCCTCAAGCATGCGCTGGTAAGACTCATAGGCATGGGTTGAAGCGCTGCGCGACTCCTGCTGCACGAGAGCAATCTGCTCAGCGGTACCAGGCAGGAAGTCATAGGCACCAGGCTTTCCGACCTGAATCAGGTTGCGGTCTTCAGCTGGAACATAGAACACTGGGTTTAGCTCCTTGTAGCGACCAGATTCTTCGTTGTAGCTGGCGATGCGGTGACGCATAAATTCGCGGAATACAAAAATAGGAGCCTGCACGTAGAAAGTCATGCTGTTGTGCTCGAATGGTGAACCGTGACGGTCACGCATCAAGTAGTTGATTAGACCCTTGCTGCGCTTTTCATCTTCGCTGGCATCGGTTGCTGCCGCTGCAGACTCTAGGGTCTGCTCCCCCTGGGTTGAAACACGAGCGGCAAACAAGACATCGCTATCAGCGGCACTTGAGCGCACAAGTTCAACGGTTACATCGCTACGAAATTTGATCTCTGACACGAGAGATAGCCTACCGGCGAGGGGAAGCAACAATTGGTAATCGGCCGTTTCGGGCCGAATTTATGGGCGAAAATAGTCCAATGCCTCTTGAAATCCGCCTAATCATAATCGCAGCTCTGGTGCTGCTGGTGGTAGGTGCTGGTTTCTATTGGCGAATCACCACTGGCCGGGCCAAGCGAGTAGCCGATGGTACTCAGATTGATTTGGCAAGGCTCGGCGCTACGAAAAATGGCAAACCGGTAACCGAATTTGGCAAGAAGATCACTTTCTTGCAGTTCTCTACCGAGATGTGCAGCCAGTGCCGCCAGACCGCCCACCTACTGGGCCAGTTTGAGGCGCAAAATCCAGATGTGCTTCACATTGAATTCGACCTAACCCACCGTCTCGATGTGGCTAAGAAATTCAACATTTTGCAAACACCTACCACTCTTGTTCTCGACAGCAATGGTCGCGTTACTTCAAGAATTGGCGGAGCAGCAAAAACCCAAACCATACAAGATGAGATAGGACACTTCCAGATCTAATGAGTAAGCAAGTAGAGCAGATTGATCCGCGCGGACCACGCTTCGGCGCCAGCATCATCAACATTTTCAGCATCATCATCTTTTTTCTGGCACTCGAAACCTCGACCGTAGCTCTCGCGCAGTCGATTCTGGCAATCGTGTGGGTTTCGTTCCTATGGGGCACTTTGTTTGGCAATACCAAACACCCGTTTGGCTTGCTATACAAGAAGGTGGTTCGTCCTCGTCTTTCGGCACCTAAGGAGCTCGAAGATGCCCGCCCACCCCGCTTCGCGCAATTGGTAGGGCTCTTCGTTACCAGCATTGGTTTTGTTTTGGCAGCTCTAGCAGTGCCATACGGAATTGCAATTGCGGCAGGCGCGCTATTTGCGGCATCCACACTGCAGGCATACTTCGGTTACTGCCTCGGCTGCCAGATTTACCTGGGTCTTCGCCGAGTAGGAGTTATCCGCGGCTAAGTTTCAGCGCGCGACGCATTGCCGCGCGAGCACGTCGGCGATCACCGGCTGCATCGTAGGCAAGGCCCAGTGCAAACCAATTAAGGTAGTTACCCTCATCGGCAGCTACCTTTTTTGCATATTCGGCGAAAACGGTAGCGGCTGACTCTTTAGTGGCACGACCGCTCGGGCGAAATTCGAAATTCAATTCAGGCCAAGTGCCGGCAGCCTCAATTTCTTTGGAGAGCTTTTCGAGTCGCCAACCAAAGCGAAATTCCATGATGGTTAGCCAAATGGCAAAAACCGGAAACACCAGAATGAGAGCGCCCATCGCCTTTGCCACTCCGCTCGACATACCAAGGAGTGTGAAGCCGGTGTTGGAAAGCAAGAAAACGTAGACCAGGGTTAGCAAACCCATTACTACCGCGCTGAATTTGCCGTTCATAGACCTAGCACGGTCTGAAGGCCGATGGTTAGCCCCTTGGCCTCGGCAGTAAAGCGCACCGAATGCAAAATTCCGGTGACATATGAACGAATCGAAGTAACCTCATGAGCAATCTTGAGCACTTCGCTTTCGCCGCCTAGAAATACTTCCTGCTTGGCCGAGACGCCTTCTAGCCGAAGCGAGTGAATCGGCACTCCAGCCACAACTTGACCGCGGGCCTCCTGCCCTACGCCCGAAAGAACAATACTTTTACCATCGCGGGCGGCAGCGATCATCTCTGCCGTGCGAACTGCGGTGCCGGATGGCGAATCGATTTTGCCGGCGTGATGTGCTTCGACGATTTCGATTGAGTCATAAAATTTCGCGGCTTCCGCAGCAAACTTTGAACCAAGCATCGAACCGATTGAGAAGTTTGGCACTACAACAACTGCAGCCGATGTTCCCTGCAGTTTCGCCTCAAGCTGTTGCAGGTGCTGTGCTGTCCAGCCACTTGTGCCCACCAAAACTTTTTGATTATTGGCAATTGCGTGATCAACCACCTGTTGAGAAACCTCAAAGCGAGTGATGTCGAAAATTACGTCTGCGCCAATTGTTTGGGATAGCTCACTCTTGGAGTCGAGCGATGCGTGTAGTGAAAGATCTTGTGCCGCATCGATTAGCTCAAGGGCAAGTTTGCCCATGCGTCCGGTGGCTCCGACTACTGCGACTTTGATACTCATAACTTCAAACCTACCAATTGAACTTTGAGACTCCTAGAGGAAAGGCTCGAAGGTCTTTTCTTCAACATCTCCAACGGCCACGATGGATTGTTCATTTTGCTGCAACCACTGAACCAAGGATTGAACCTCTGCGACAGTAACTGCCGAGTACCGTTCGATAGTTTCATCCAAATCTAGGAATTCACCCGTGGTCATTTCTGAACCAATCAATCTGCTCATGCGAGCCTGGCTGCTTTCGAACTTGAGCGCTAGACCACCGGAAATGTTACCGATGGCAAGATCAAGCTCGGCCTGGGTGATGCCAGATTGCGCGATGTTATCTAGCTCCTGAAGCATGAGCTTGGTGACCTCTCCCGCTTTGGCCGGCGAACAACCCGCGTATAGCCCGAAGTAGGCGCCATCCGAGTAGCCCTGGTTGAACGAGTACACACTGTAGGCCAGACCGCGCTTCTCGCGGATTTCCTGGAACAAACGTGAAGACATTCCTCCACCAAGCACGGTGTTCAAGATTCCCATGGCAAAACGACGGCCGTCGTTGCCAATTAACCCCTGCATACCGACCAAGATGTTGGCCTGGGCAATTGGACGTTTGATTACTTCTAATTCTTTTCCGCGGGTGATTTTTGCCGAGACATTTGCACGTCGTGGCACCGGTTGGCCGCTCTTGGTTAGATCCCAACCTGCTGCCGCTAATTCTTTTTCCACCATCTCAACAAAGTGCCCGTGGTGCACTCCGCCGGCCGCGGCAACTACCAAGTCTTGCGGGCGGTAATTCTTTTTGTAGTGCTCCCAAACTGCTTCGCGGGAAACCGCTTCGATAGTTTGCTTGGTGCCACCGATTGGACGACCAAGTTCGTGATCGCCAAGAACTGCGGTGGCAAATGCCTCGTGAGCAACATCTTGCGGGTCGTCGTCGTTCATCGCAAGCTCTTCGAGAATTACGGTACGTTCGTTTTCAAACTCAACCGGATCAATCAACGATGAGGTGAGCATATCGGCAATCACATCTACAGCAAGCGGCAATGCCTTGTCTTGCACGCGCGCGTAATAACTGGTGTGCTCTTTGCCGGTAGAGGCATTAGATGATCCACCCACGCTATCGAAGGCAATTGCGATGTCTAGAGCGCTGCGGCGCTTGGTGCCCTTGAATAAGAGGTGCTCAAGGAAGTGTGTGCTTCCGAAGTGACCATCCACTTCGTCACGAGAACCAACCGCCACCGAAAACGAGACGCTTGCGCTCTGCGCACCCGGCACGTGTTCGGTTAAAACGCGAACACCGCTCGGAAGGATAGAACGGTGAACCGTGCTACCTCCCGAAGCGGTGAACGAGAGTTCAGACTGGTCAAGCGGAAAAATGATT
>JBEGPH010000022.1:0-11119 GCA_041181555.1 Actinomycetota bacterium
TGCCAACAATTCGTTCTCGCGTGCGTCGAGTTACCCTGAAGACTCCATCTGTCGAAGAGGTCGCCGAGTTGCTCATCACTCGCGACGGTGTTGCTCCGGTTTTAGCAAAGCAGGTTGCTGCCGAAGCGCAAAGTCATATTGGTATGGCAAGGAGATTGGGCACCAGCGTGGAGGCCCGAGGGCGACGAAAAGATACTCTTGTTGCAGCACTCTCGATAGATTCAATATCAGCAGCAATGTTTACCGCTGACCGTTGGCTTGACCTGGCGAAAAAAGATGCAGACGCACTCACCAACGAACGCGATACCGAAGAGCAAGAAGAATTACTTCGTGCTCTGGGAGTTGAAGATGCTAGCAAGCTTCCGCCTCACGTGCGCGCCGACGTACGAGCACTGGAGGAGTCTCAAAAACGTCGCGCGACTCGTTCACTCCGTGACGGGCTAGATCGTATTTTGGTCGATTTGCTTTCATTGTTTCGAGATGTGCTCATGATTCAGCTCGGTGCGCAGGTAACACTGGTCAACGAAGATCTAATCGCGAAGATTCAAGAACTGGCAAATAAAACGCACCCCGAAGATACCCTATTCAAGTTGCAGCAAATTGAAACCGCTCGCACTCGCATTGCATCAAACGTAAACAACCTCATGGTGCTTGAAGCCCTGGCGGTAAATTTCCGAGTAAAGAAATAATCCAATGCGCAAAATTTTTATCGCTCTGCTAGCAGGTGTATTGACTCTCACCGGTTGCACTTCAGTCCAGGCAACACCGGCACCTACCTCGGTGTCTAGCTACTACGGGCAGAAACTCACTTGGACCAATTGCGGCACCAAATTGAAATGCTCTACCGTGCGGGTACCGGTTGATTACGCTCATCCAGCCGCCGGTTCAATCAAGATAGCCATCAACTGGCTGGCCTCCACCGGGTCGGCCGATCTCGGCTGGTTGCTTGAGAATCCTGGCGGTCCGGGTGGTTCGGGTATTGATTTCGTGGCTGCCGGTGGACCGCAGGTGGCCAGTGCCGAGCTTCGAAAGCGCTACAACGTAATCGGGTTTGATCCTCGAGGGGTGCAACGCAGCGCACCAATCAAGTGCCTCAATGCCAAAGACACCGATCACCTGCTTTACGACGACTTTGGGCCAGTTGGCAGTGCCGAAGAAATAGCTAACAGCCGAGCTGAGATGAAAAAGTTCATCGCCGCCTGCCAGAAAAACTCTGGCAAGATTTTCGGTTTTGTTGACACGGTTTCGGCCGCAAAAGATCTCGATGTGATTCGGTCGGCATTGGGTGCTAAGAAACTCAATTACTTAGGTTTTTCCTACGGCACATTTTTAGGCACCACGTACGCGGCATTATTTCCAAAGAATGTCGGTCGTATGGTGCTCGACGGCGCGATGGATCCGAGCGTCAGCGACGAGCAACAGAGCCTCAATCAGTTGAAGGCCTTCAATCAGGCACTTCGAAACTACCTAGCCGATTGCTTGAGTAAAAGCTCTTGTCAATTTAGTGGCAGTGTCGATTCCGCTCTAGCCCGAATCACTGAGTTTTTCCGCGGGCTCGAGACCAAACCGATCAAAACCAAAGACGGCAGAATGCTGAATGCAGATTCCGGAATTACCGGACTCATCATGACTCTCTACAGCAACGACTATTGGCAGTATCTCGACCAGGCCTTCGAAGGTGCATTCAAGGGTGATGGCACCACGTTTATGCGTCTCGCCGATTTCTATAATGATCGCAATCAAGACGGCACGTATGCGAGCAACACCTTCGAGGCAAACATTGCAGTGAGTTGCTTGGACTCGCGTGCAGATTCTTCACCACAAGCGATGGCGGCACAAAACGCAAAGGTGCTTGCTGCTAGCCCGTTCCTTGGTCGTTACTGGCTGAATGGTGCAGTTGGTTGCGATCAGTGGCCGTATCCAATTGCCAAAAAACCGGCAAGTTACGCAGCCAAGGGTTCTGGTCCTATCGTGGTGGTCGGAACCACCGGCGACCCAGCTACGCCTTACTGGCAATCGCAAAATCTGGCCAACAGAATCCTGGCAAACGGCCATCTAATTACCTTCAACGGCGAGGGGCACACGGCTTACGGCCGCTCCAATAGCTGCGTGGTAAAGGCCGTGGATGCCTTTCTAATCAACGGAACGGTGCCAGCCAAAGACCCAAACTGCTAAAGATTCGGCCTGCCGAACACTTGATTGAGCAATTTGAGATTTTATTCCCGAGGTCGCTAGTCTGAGCCCAAGGGGGTAATTCCCTCGGGTCGATGGCAAAGGGGCCATCGGTCTCTTTCAAATATCGGAGTTGTATGTCTGAACAGCAACACGGAATTTGGGAAGCCACACAGGCTAGTTCTAAATTCCAAAATCTCCGCAAGAGTTACCGAGGGTTTGCATTCCCTCTGACAATTGCGTTTTTAGTTTGGTATTTCCTCTACGTAGTTTTGTCTGCGTTTGCCCGCGAGTGGGTGAGCACTCCAGTGATCGGTCACATCAACATCGCATTCGTTTTGGGCGTGCTTCAATTCGTCTCGACATTTGTAATTGCCTGGCTCTACGAACGCCACTCAAGCCACAAACTTGACGCGCCGTCGGATGAAATCAAGCACGAGGTAGAGAAAGCGCTGGGTCACTAATGGACGCAAAAACTTTATCTAGTGTTTTGTTCCTTGCATTTGTGGCAATCACTCTCGTGATTGTTTACCGCGCAGGACGTTCAACCAAAAAGGCCTCTGACTTCTATGACGGTGGCGCAAACTTCTCTGGTTTCCAGAATGGCCTCGCTATCGCCGGTGACTACATGTCGGCAGCGTCATTCTTAGGTATCGCAGGTACGATTGCGCTTTTCGGTTACGACGGATTCCTTTACTCAATCGGATTCTTGGTTGCCTGGTTGGTTGCGCTACTTCTTGTAGCTGAACCACTTCGTAACTCAGGTCGTTTCACAATGGGTGACGTTGTTGCGTTCCGCATGAAGCAGCGTCCGGTAAGAACCGCAGCGGCAACATCAACAGTCGTCGTATCGATCTTCTATCTTTTGGCCCAGATGGTTGGTGCCGGAGCTCTAGTTTCACTATTGCTTGGCATCACCGACCCTGGCATGAAGAACTACATCATCGCTGGTGTGGGTATCTTGATGATTGTTTACGTGACCATCGGTGGAATGAAGGGCACAACCTACGTGCAGATCGTCAAGGCCTTCTTGCTCATGATTGGTGCAACTCTGCTAACCGTGCTCGTGCTCTGGAAGTTCAACTTCAACATCTCAGATCTCCTTGGAGCCGCAAGCGAGAACTCGGGAAAGAAAGAGGCGTTCCTGTCGCCGGGCTTGAAGTTCGGTAAGGACATGCTGGATGCCGCGGGAGCAATTGACCCTGCCGCCACTCTGGCCAGCAAGCTTGACCTGATCTCTCTCGGTTTGGCTCTCGTGCTGGGTACCGCGGGTCTACCGCACATCCTGATTCGCTTCTACACCGTGCCTACCGCAAAGCAGGCTCGCAAGAGTGTGAACTGGGCAATCGGAAACATTGGTGTTTTCTATCTAATGACGATTGCACTTGGTTTCGGTGCAGCTGCATTGGTTAGCCGTACCGTTCTGTTCCGTGGTTACACCACTAACGCCGATGGCCTTCTAGTCGACAAGACTGGAGCAGTTATCACCGACGGCGGCACAAGCGGATTCACCTTGGATCACCTAAAGGACCTATCAGCTGATGCAAAGAAGTTGTTGGTGCCAATCGACCCATCTGGAAACGTGGCAGCGCCGCAGCTAGCCCAGTTCCTCGGTGGTGGAGAAGGTACTACCGGTGGCGCAATCATGCTTGCTGTGATTGGTGCAATTGCATTCGCGACAATTCTTGCTGTGGTTGCCGGACTCACCTTGGCATCATCTTCATCATTTGCACACGATTTGTATGCAAACGTGATTAAGCGAGGCAAGGCAACTCCAGAGCAAGAAGTGAAAGTGGCTAAGCTTGCCGCTGTTGCCATTGGTGTTGTTGCAATCTTCCTTGCAATTGCGGTACAGACCTTGAACGTTGCGTTCCTGGTTTCAATCGCATTCGCCATTGCTGCATCGGGTAACTTGCCTGCTGTGCTCTACACATTGTTCTGGAAGAAGTTCAACACTCGTGGAGCGGTATGGGCAATCTATGGTGGTCTAGCGGCTGCTGTGATTCTCTTGGTGTTCTCACCGATTGTGTCTCAGCCGATTCTTCCAAACCTTGCAGCTGCTCCGCTTTTCAAGGACGCACACTTCGCATGGTTCCCACTTTCTAACCCGGGTCTAGTTTCGATTCCATTTGGATTCTTGATGGGCTGGTTAGGAACAATCACCTCGAACGAAAAGAACACTGCAAAGTATGCAGAGCTCGAAGTTCGCTCACTAACTGGTGCAGCAATCGGCAAGGCCGTTTCTCACTAGTAACCACTGGTATGGAAACCCCGGTCATATGGCCGGGGTTTCTTCTTTGGCTAGAATCAAAGAATTCGCCGCCGTAGCTCAGTTGGTAGAGCAGCTCCCTCGTAAAGAGCAGGTCTGGGGTTCAATTCCCCACGGTGGCTCCAAATTAGACTGTCCAGATGACTGCAAGAGCAAAGAAGTTCAATTGGGCATTTGCCGTTGCTGCGGTGACATTTCTGGCTCTACTAGGCGCTGCAGCGTTTAGGTCGACCACCTCGGTTTTGTTCCAGCCCTTCGAGCATGAATTCGACTGGTCGCGCGCCGATACATCCCTGGCGATGTCGGTAAACCTCTTGCTTTACGGCTTGACCGCTCCTTTTGCCGCCACCCTGATGTCGCGCTACTCAATTAGGAGTGTGGGTACTGCCGCACTCGCTCTGATTGCACTTGGTAGCGGCCTAACCGTTTTCATGACCGAGGTTTGGCAGTTGGTGCTGCTCTGGGGAGTGCTGGTTGGAGTTGCTACCGGATCTCTTGCTCTGGTTGGTGGGGCTATGGTGGCTAGCCGCTGGTTTGTTAAGGGCAGAAGCTTGGTCACGGGAATTTTTTCCGCGGCTTACGCCACCGGCTCACTGGTTTTTTTGCCGCTGGTTTCCAATTTGGTGGAAAGCTCGGGCTGGCGAATTGCAACTTTTGTTATCGCCGGTTTTGCGTTGATGGTGGCAGTGCTATTTGGTTTGATTTTTCGAGAGAAGCCCGAATCGGTTGGTCAATTTGCATTTGGCGCGACAGAGTCAATTCAGGTTGCGACAAAAGCGCCAGTGTCGATGGCTGGAAACTTTAAGGTACTGGCACAGTTTGCCAAGGGTTTTCCATTTTGGGCCTTAGCTAGCACATTTTTTGTCTGCGGTTGGACCACAAATGGGCTGATCGGTGCTCACTTTATTCCTGCGGCGCACGATCACGGTATGGCCATGACAACAGCATCATCACTTCTAGCTGTAGTTGGGATATTTGACATCGTCGGTACGGTTGCATCGGGCTGGCTTACTGATCGATTTAATCCGGTAATTCTTCTTGCCGTCTATTACGGGGTTCGCGGGCTTTCACTTTTCACTGTTCCATTTGTTTTGGCTCCAGAAGTGCATCCGCCGTTACTATTTTTCGTGGTGTTTTACGGTCTCGACTGGATTGCTACCGTTCCGCCGACTGTTGAACTCTGTCGTCGCTATTTTGGTCTCGAGGTTTCGGCGGTCATCTACGGTTGGGTGTTTACCGCGCACATGATTGGCGCTGCAATTGCAGCCTCATTCGCTGGTTGGATTCGCGTGGTCCAGGGTTCATACTTCATCGCTTGGATGACTGCCGGAATTTTATGCCTGTTGGCCACCGCAACCATTCTGGTGCTGCTCGCCAAGCGGTATCGGGCAGTCAAAACGGCCTAGGCTGGAACAATGTCTAAGCGGTCTCGGCGTTCTTCGGTCGTCTCAATGTCCGTTGGTGTTGGCTTGGCAGTTGGTCTGTACGGCACATCATTCGGGGCTTTGGCCACAGCCGCCGGCCTGTCGGTATGGCAGGCCCAGGTGCTTTCGCTACTCATGTTTAGCGGTGGTTCACAGTTCGCTTTGATTGGCGTCATCGGAGCAAGCGGACCAGCGGGAATGATTCCGGCAATTGTCTCTGCATGGTTACTTGGAATTCGAAATGGCTTTTATGCTCTTCGACTAAACAGTGTTCTTTCGGTTACCGGAATGGTCAAGATTATTGCGGCTCAGTTGACCATTGACGAATCTAACGCCGTGTCAGCGAGTCAAGAATCGCCTAAGGAATCCAAGCGTGGTTTTTGGATCACCGGAATCGCAGTATTTATTTTTTGGAATTTTTTCACGCTTGTCGGTGCGCTTCTTGGTTCGGTAATCAGCGACCCTTCTGTTTGGGGATTAGACGCCGCGGCAGCCGCAGCATTCTTGGGTTTGGTTTGGCCTCGCTTGAAGCATTTTCAGTCAAACCTGACGGCATTAGTCGCTGTCATTTTTACGCTCGTACTGGTTCCGCTAATTCCAAGTGGAATCCCAGTAATAGTTGGAGCGCCTTTAGCTGTTGGGTTGATTTATCTACTCAAGCGAACTGGACTCGGTAAGTATCTTCAGGGTGATAACCATGGATAGTTACTGGTTTGCAGTTATCGCCGGATCGTTGGCGGTTTATTTCTGGAAGATACTTGGCTACTCGCTACCAAAGAAATTTGCCGAAAATAAAGAAGTAGTTATTTTCGCAGGCAAGTTAACTGTTGCTCTTTTGGCTGCATTGACGGCGGTGCAAACTTTTGCATCGGGGCAAACTTTGACATTAGATTCGAGAGTGGCTGGCGTAGCCGTGGCTGCATTTCTTTATTGGCGCAAGGCACCGTTTATCGTTGCGGTTTGTTCGGCCGCACTTGTGGCAGCACTTCTTCGTAATCTTTTAGGCTGGCCGTAATGTTTCCTAGCACTCCGCTGCTTCTAGGTTTCTTAGCTACCGCCTTCACATTGGTCGCGATTCCTGGTCCATCGGTCATGTTCATCATCGGGCGAACTCTCTCGCACGGACGCAAGGCTGGCCTACTGACCGTGCTCTTCAACAGCCTGGGGCACAGCACCTGGATGCTTGCCGTCGCTTTTGGCTTGGGCACATTCTTGGCGTCCATCCCAGCGGCGCTACACGTAATCCAAATCGTTGGGGCCAGCTATCTGGGTTACCTTGGCATTCAGTCGATCCGCCACCGCAAGGGCGATGAACTGGCTCTCGCCGAGAAGAATGCCGAGGCGGATAAGGGCATAGTGACGACCAGCTCGACCTGGAAAATAGCTCGCGATGCCTACCTGATTGGCTTTAGTAACCCAAAGGTTGCCGTGTTCTTCTTCGCCGTGCTTCCTCAGTTTGTGCAGCCCGGCGCCAACTTCACTCTGCAATTTTTGGTACTCGGAATTATTTTCGAAATCATGGGAAACCTGGGTGATGCCGCCTACAGCTTGAGCGCTTCGGTCGCACGAAACTGGATTTTCGCTCGCACCGGCCGGTTGGCCACCATCGTGGGTATAGGTGGAATCTTGATTACCGGGTTGGCCATATTCTTACTCGGAAGCACCATCTTTGAAATAGCCTTGCCACATGACTAACTTAAAGTGGGCAATGGTTGGAACCGGTTTTATGGCCGAATTGATTCTGAAAGACTTCGCCCTAGCCGACAACACCGCGCTATACGCACTGGTTTCGCGCGATGTTGAAAAAGCAAAATCTCGACTTGCCGAATTTTCGATCGACGCCAAGGCGCTGACTTTCGATCAGGCGCTTGCCGATAGTGAAATTGATGTTATCTATGTGGCCACACCTCACTCTGAGCATTTCCCGATGGCTAAAGCTGCACTTAATGCCGGCAAGCACGTCTTGGTTGAAAAGGCTTTCACACTAAACGCCGCCGAGGCACGAGAACTCGCTGCGCTCGCCAAGGCGAAAAAACTATTTCTGATGGAAGCAATGTGGACAAAGTTCTTGCCGGCAATGATTGCACTGAAGCAAATCATTGAAAGTGGAGAACTTGGTGTGATTGTTGGAGTCGAAGCGGATTTTGGGTTCAGCCTGCCGTACGACAATGACCACAGGCTCTTCAATTTTGAGCTTGGTGGCGGTACCACTCTGGATCAGGGTGTTTACACCACAACTTTTGTTACCTGGATGGCAAATTCTAAAATCAGCAAAATAACTTCAGTTGGCCAGCGCTTTGCAAATGGCGCCGATTCTCATGCCGACACAACATTTATTTTTGAAAACGGGATTATTGGTCACGGAATCTCATCGCTCATTTCTACCTACGGGGGAACCGCAAGAGTGATTGGCTCTGAAAAATCAGTCACAGTGCTCGGTTCGTTCTGGAGCGCGCGAGAGCTAGAGGTAATTACTTTTCAGCGCGAGGGAGATCCGATGCGAGACCACCGCGCTTACGAAACCAAGGGTGCCGGCTATGCCCACATGCTTGGTTCAGTCAGTAAGTCGATTCTCGCTGGCGAGCTAGAAAGCTCGGTGCATCCGCTATCCGCGGCGATTGCGACAATGGAAGTTCTCGACGAAATTCGAGCACAAATCAAGTAACTAGTTCGAGATTGAAGCCAGAAAATTGGTTAGGTCGCGGAGGTTTTCTTTACCCACCTGCTGGGTTATTACCTTCGAGTGAGCGGCAACTTCCGGAAGAACCTTCTCGATCAGTTTTTGGCCTTTTGAAGTCAATGACAAGAGAATGATGCGCTTGTCGTCTTTGCTTTGTTTGCGACTAATTAGTTTGTTAGCTTCAAGCGTGTTCAGCACTCCGCTGAGAGTCGCCTTTGCAAGCCCAGTTTCGGCAGCAACCTGCCGGGCCTCAGGCTTATTCCAAATCCATATGACCCACAGGCTTACAAAACCGGCCCAGGTGAGTGCGTAGCCATCCAGCACCTGACGCTCGATTTGGTTTCGGAGGTTGAGTGCGGCAATCTGCAAATTTGAAACTGCTGAGAGCGCAGAGATGTCGATAGATGTTTGACGTTTCGTTTCAGCCTGAGTGTGTTCACGAGCCATTTTTATTGCTTCACTTTCTTCAGCTTCAAACTTAGCGGGGTGAGTGCCCAAAGAATTGCCGAGGCATCGATAACCTCTTGCAAGATTGCACTCTCGGTGGCATTGAAGATTCCGAATGCTGCGCCAAACATCGCACCGATGGCAAGGGTCATACCAACCCCGGCCGATTGGGTAGCTTTTCTAAAGGCCGCTTTGGAAATGTCAATCGCGGAGGCTAGATGTTTTATCGAGTCTTCGATAATCACCACATCGGCAGCTTCACTGGCAGCTGTTGCACCTCTCGCACCCATTGCAATTCCCACGCTCGCCGCAGCTAGAGCGGGTGCGTCGTTGATGCCGTCACCCACTAAAAGCACAGAGCCCCTAGTGTTCTCGCGTTCTTGTCTCACTATTTCCAATTTCGAAGCAGGGGTACATCCGGCATATATTTCATCGGCGCCAATTTCTTTACCAACTTGATTGGCGGTTTCTTCACGATCACCAGAAACCAAGACGATTTTTTCAATACCAAGCCTGCGAAGGTTTTCTACCGTTTCGATGGCGTCGTCGCGAAGCGGATCATCCAATCCAAAAATTCCCTGCACTTGGCCGTCAACAGATACCGAGACCAATAATGCAGAGTTTCCCTTGAACCAGGTAGGCAGGGGTAATTTGGGTTGCCCGGCGGTAATTTCTTTGCCGAGTACCTTGCCAGAAATTTCGTGTCCGTGAGTTTCGTCTACGCCTTCGGCCTCGGCCAATTCGATGTCTAGAAACTCGGCGTAGTCGACAATTGCTCGGGCCACCGGATGGGGACTGTGCTGTTCGAGAGAGGCGGCAAGAATCGCTAGTTCATTGGCATCCGTGCCCGGTGCAGCGACAAAATTGGTAACCACGGCTCCACCGTGTGTCAAAGTTCCGGTCTTGTCGAGCATGACCGTTTTGGCCTTGGCCAATAGTTCGAGGAACTTTCCACCCTTGATTAGCGCTCCACGTGCCGATGACTTTGACATGCCGGAAATTATCGCCACAGGAATTGCCAGAATCAGGGGACACGGAGTGGCTGCGATGAGCACCGCAACTGCAGCTGATTGATTTTGCCCGACAATTAGAACCACTAGAGCCAACACGAGAGTGAAAGGGATAAACCAGACAGCCCAGCGGTTGGCCAGCCTCACGCTGTCGGCCGATTCGGCAGATGCAACTTTCACTAGGCGAATCAAATTTGAGTAGGTGCTTTGCTCTGCCGTGCTGGTGGCCGTGAGTTCCAGGGTGTGACCGGAATTGACTACGCCTGATGAAATGTCGTCACCAATTTCATGTGCTACCGGATACGGTTCACCGGTGAGTGCCGATTCATCTAACACTCCCAATGTCAGCAGTTTTCCATCGATTGGAATCACTTCACCTGAAAGAACTCGAATGCGATCTCCGAGGCGTATCTGCTGAAGCTCAATTTCTTCTATGCGACCACCAGGCGAAATTCTATGAGCATTCTTAGGCGCGCGATCAAGAAGACTTTTTAGTTCACGATTCGATTTCCCGGTGGCCCAGTCTTCAAGTGCGCGGCCACTTGCTAACATCAGCGCGATGATTGCCGAGGCAAGCCATTCACCGGTGAGTGCTGCAGCAATTATTGCGAGTGCTGCGAGTGAGTCGCTACCGAATTCTTTCAAGCGCAGTGCTCGGTAAGTCCAGGTAAGCGAAAGCAGTAACCCGACCGCGGCGCCAAGTAGATAGAAGTAGTTCCAGACAGCAAGCCCAAGAATCAAAGCAAGCATGGTTACGATTAGAAACCAATTTCGTTTGACCATACTCAGTTGCATATCTCAAGCCTAGACTCGGAATATGAGCGAAATCGCAATCGAATTTCTTGGAGCAGCCGGCACGGTTACCGGCAGTAGGTTCCTGCTGACATCTGGCGCCACCAAGGTACTGATTGATTGCGGAATGTTCCAGGGGCTCAAAGAACTGCGCCTCAAGAATTGGAATCCGCTTGGGGTAGACCCTGCCGAAATCGATGCTGTGGTGCTAACTCACGCTCACCTAGATCACTGCGGCTACCTGCCAAAGCTGGTCAAAGATGGCTTTTCGGGCAAGGTTCACGTAACCGAATACACCGCCAAACTGGCCGAAGTTATCTTGCTC
>JBEGPH010000023.1:0-10720 GCA_041181555.1 Actinomycetota bacterium
GTGAGAGTCGAACCAACCATCAAACCAGAAAGTTCGTGGTCTACCAAAACCGAGCGATTACCAGAATGCCAATCAAGTGCAACTAGGCCGTGCTCACCAACCGCCTGTTCGGCGGCTAAATCCGTCAGGTGCTCGTGCACCGATTTACCCAGAGCCTTGGCTTCGTCGTGATACGAACCAGGTACCTGGTTGTTTACGTACCAGGCAAAAATATCGCCAACACCAGACTGGCCGGCCTCGTAACCGAAGTAACCCGAAATGATTCCGCCGTCCACCACGCCACACATGCCCGGTACTTCGCGAAGTACATTTCCGTTCATCACGTGACAGGTAGAAGTGCCCATGATCGCCACCATCTGCCCAGGCTCTGTGGCTTTGGCTGCCGGTGCGGTTACGTGTGCATCGACGTTGCCAACCGCAACTGCGATTCTCGCTGGGAGTCCGGTCCAAGATGCTGCTTGGTCGGTGAGTACTCCGGCAGCATCGCCGAGCTGGCCAATCTCGTGAGAGATCTTCTGCTCAAAATTTTCGAAATCTGGATTCAGCGCCGCGAAGAATTCTTTTGATGGATATTTTCCGTCTTGGAGATTTCCCTTGTAACCGGCAGTGCAAGCGTTGCGGATGTAGTTTCCACAGAGCTGCCAAATGATCCAGTCGGCAGCCTCCACGAATTTGTACATCTCGTGGTAAATCTCTGGCGCCTCTTCGAGCAACTGAAGGCCCTTGGCTAATTCCCACTCTGATGAAATTTGGCCACCGTAGCGCGCCAACCATTCTTCGCCGCGAGCGCGGGCTAATTCGTTTATTCGATCCGCGTGTGGCTGCGCAGCATGATGTTTCCAGAGTTTGACGTAAGCGTGAGGGTTGTTTTTGTGCTTCGGCAAGTTGCTCATCGGCACACCCGATTCGGTGACCGGCACCATGGTGCAGGCGGTGAAGTCGGTGGCAATACCGATTACATCCGCGCTGGAAATTCCCGCCTCAAGTAGGGCATCGGGCACCGCGTGCTTCAGCACTTCCACGTAGTCATTGGCATCTTGCAGGGCCCAGTCTGGCCCGAGAGATGCTCCAGAAGCGGCAAGTTTGGTATCCATGACCGCGTGCGGGTAGTCGTAGACGCCTGAACCAAACTCTTTGCCGTCGCTGACTCGAACCACAACTGCACGACCAGAAAGTGTGCCGTAATCAACGCCAATCACGTATTTTTCAGCCATGATGCCCTTTCGCGGTAACGCCCCAGTCGGCCTGCCAGCTCGCACCCGGTGCCAGCCAGATTAAGTCTTCTTCAGTGTTGAAGGCATTGGCCGGACAGGTCTGCGGTTCCACGGCCAAGCCAGGATTTGGGAATCCAAACTCTTTTAGATGGTGACCGGTGTATACCATCAGGTACTTGTAGGCGGCATCCTGCCAGATAGTCACAGTGCTGCCATCGGCGTGAGTAATAACAACATCTCCAGTCAACTCAGCAAAGCAGTCATCCAGATTCAAATTGCCGTAAACCAATTCACCCTGAGCCTTGGTTGCCGCCTCGAGACCCACGTGAATTTGTTTCGCATTGTTGATCGATTGCTTCGCGGCCCTGATTGAAACTCGCGAGTCATCTTTTATATCAAAATAAGGATGTGCAGCCACGCCGTATGGAGCCTCCCCTTCGCCCAAATTTTTGGCAAAGTAGGTGACTCTCAGTCCGTCATTATTCAAAAAGTAAGTGACACCGATTCGCAATTCAAAAGGATAGGCATCGGTCGCTAGCAGGTGATAGCTAAAAGTGGCTGAATTTTCAGTGTGCGCAACTAATTCAAACTCTTTGTCAAAAACCAAACCGTGCAAGGCGTTGCCGTGTGCGTCGTTACCGGGGAATTTGACATCGCCCCAAATTCCGTCTGCAATTCGATTTGGCCATGGCGCACAAACCACCGAAGCAAAGGCTTTCAGAATTGCTTCGCGAGTTACAGGAGCGATTGCCACAACTCCATCAATTTCGAGATAGGTTAGCGCTGCCGAAAGTGTTGAAACTTTCGCAATGTTTTTTCCGGCGCGAAGCTCAACCTGACCTGGCGGCTCGTGGAACATTAGCCAAGGCTTTCAGCGAAGCGATAATAGGCACCCGACCACTGCAGCTCCTTGCGGAATTCGCGTAGCTTGGTGCCTTCATCAATTTGCACTAGCTCCACTCCGGCAATGCGAGCAAAATCCTCAAGGGTTTCTGCCGATACCGAATTGGTCAAGACCGTGTGGTGACTTCCACCGGCTAGCATCCATGCCTCAGCGGATGCAGCAAGGCTCGGCTTTGGCTCCCAGACCGCTCGCGCTACTGGCAGCTTTGGCAGATCCTCGGTTGGCTCCACAATCTTGATTTCGTTGGAAATCAGTCTTAGGCGTTCACCCAAATCGACCAGGCAAACTACTCGACCATCGGCCGGCTTAGCAGTGAAGACCATGCGAACCGGGTCTTCTTTACCTCCGATACCAAGCGGATGAATCTCAATTCGAGGCTTCTGCCCGCTGATGGTTGGGCAGACCTCGAGCATGTGCGCGCCGAGCACCTTTGGTGTGCCAGGGCCAAAGTGGTAGGTGTAGTCCTCCATAAAAGAAGTACCACCCGAAGAAGGAGTCATCGCTTTCATGACTGCACCAAGAGCCGAAGTCTTCCAGTCGCCTTCGCCGCCGAATCCATATCCTTCAGCCATCAAACGCTGCACTGCCAAACCTGGAAGCTGACGCAAGGTGCCAAGATCTTCGAAGTTTGAAGTGAATGCGTTGTATCCGCCGGCTTCGAGAATGCCGCGTAGAGCGATTTCGATTTTTGCTCCGTAAACCAATGACTCGTGACGAGCGCCACCCTTGCGAAGTTCTGGCACCACATCATATTCACGCTCATATAGCTCGGTGAGTTTTTCAGCCTCAGCATCACTCACTTTGTCCACGGCTTCGCAAAGTGTATTTACACCGAGCTGCTCAATTGATATACCTAATTTCATTTGGACGGAGACTTTGTTTCCATCTGTCACGGCAACGTAGCGCATGTTGTCACCGAAACGTGCAACCTTTAGATTTTGCGATGCGTGCCAGCCGATGGTGGCGTATGCCCAATTTGAAATACGTTCGCAAACTGCAGATTCAGTTGGGTAGCCAACCACAATCTTGCGAGCGATCCCCATGCGGGTCACCAGATGAGCGTATTCACGGTCGCCGTGAGCCGCTTGATTGAGGTTCATGAAATCCATGTCGATAGTGGACCATGGCAGAGACTGACCAGCCTGGGTGTGTAAGTGCAAAAGTGGCTTGGTCAAAATTGCCAAACCGTTGATCCAC
Source organism: Actinomycetota bacterium (assembly GCA_041181555.1). Classification (GTDB taxonomy): domain Bacteria; phylum Actinomycetota; class Actinomycetes; order Actinomycetales; family Microbacteriaceae; genus Rhodoluna. The sequence continues at coordinate 3,316 of JBEGPH010000023.1, forward strand.
ATTTTTGCCGGTGAGAAAGTGTGCATCCAGGTGATGACACCAAGACAGTTGGCATCGCGCGAAGCTTCAAGCAGCAAACTCTTGATTTCTTCCGGGGTTTTTACGACCGGCTTCCAAACCAGTTCAACTGGCGCTGTGATTCCAGCCTTGATTTGCTCCACCACATTTTTAGACTGGTCGGCTACCTGCTTGAGGGTGTCTTCGCCGTATAGGCTCTGGCTTCCGGTTAGAAACCAGATCTGACCCTTAGTTGCGCTCATTGCTGCTCCAATCGAGGCTCCGCTGCCTCAGGATGTTAGTGATGTTAGCGTTCACATTAGCAGAATCTCGGGGCTGCGCAAATTGGTATCTAGACTCGTGGCTATGAACGTTTCTGACAAATCAGTCGATCCTGAGGCCCGTAAGCTGCTGTCATTCATGCTTGCCCAAGGCATTGCAGCTACCCTGACCGATTACCTTTGGGCGGCTAAGGCGCTGGGGATGCAGGACTGGGCAATAGATGAAGCTAAACATCAGTTAGAAGCCATGAAATCAGAATCTGCTCAAGAGATTATTGATGCCACACAGCAGCAGGCCAAGCGTCTTACTGTCGAGCTTTCGAACCTCACAGAGTTATTAGTAAACGCCGGCTACGAGAGCACTACCGTGCACGGCATGCTCGCAACTTTTTCGCAAGTGATGCATAGCAAACGAATTCCGTTCGCCGAGTTAAAAAAGGACTAGTACTCCAGTTGTGCCGCTAGTTTGTCTAGCACTTCGTAACATGGCAAAACTTTAGCCACACTTGCGTTTGGTTCGCGACCTTCTTTGATAGCAGCAACAAACTCGCGATCCTGCAGTTCAATGCCGTTCATTGAAACGTCAACCTTAGATACATCGATTGTCTCTTCTTTTCCGTTTACCAAGTCGTCGTAGCGGGCAATGTAAGTGCCGGTGTCGCCGATGTATCGGAAGAATGTGCCAAGTGGTCCATCGTTGTTGAATGAAAGTGAGAGCGTGCAAATCTTTCCGTTTTCGCTCTGCAACTGAATCGACATATCCATCGCGATTCCGAGGTCAGGATGTTTTGGACCCTGGATTGCATTGGCTTTGATCACGCGCTCACCCGTTTGATACTGAAATAGATCAACAGTGTGTGCAGCGTGGTGCCAGAGCAAGTGGTCGGTCCAGGAGCGCGGCTTTCCAAGCGCGTTCATGTTGGTGCGACGGAAGAAGTAGGTCTGCACATCCATCTGCTGAATCGAGAATTCGCCGGCCTGAATCTTGTTGTGAACATACTGGTGCGAAGGATTGAAGCGACGGGTGTGTCCGGCCATGGCCACCAGCCCGGTCTTAGCCTGAAGGTCGACAATCTTACGAACTCCAGCCAAGTTATCGGCCATTGGAATTTCAACCTGCACGTTTTTGCCGGCCTCGAGTGCCTGCAACGTGCCAGCAAGATGCATCTGGGTTGGGGTTGCCAGAATCACCCCATCAAGATCAGGTTGAGACAGCAGCTCTGCGTAGTCGGTGAATGCACGCTTGGCGCCGTACTTTGCGGCAACCTCCTCGGCGATGTCCATCTTGCTGTGCGCCACATACTGAATGTTTGCATCAGCAATTTGAGCCAGCGCATCCAGGTGTTTTATGCCGAATGCACCTAGTCCAACTACTGCGAGATTTACTGACATTGCTTATTCCTTTGGAGTCATGATCATGTGGCCCACAGCTGTGTTAGATGCTGGCACGTGGTAAAAACGGTAAACCTCATCTACTTTGTCGCCCATGGCTCCGCGCATGATGAGCCACATAATGAGCTCGACCCCCTCGGATCCGGCTTCGACCATGTACTCGAGGTGTGGCTTGTACTGCAAAGTTTCCGGATCGTTGACTAGGTCGTCCATGAACTTTTTATCCCATGGAGCATTCACTAAACCGGCGCGTGCGCCTTGAATTTGGTGACTCATGCCACCGGTGCCCCAAACTTGAACACTCAAATCTTCGTCATAGGCCTCAACAGCTTTGCGAATTGCCTTGCCGAGTGCAAGACAGCGCTCGCCAGACGGCTGCGGGTTCATCACCACGTTTACCGGCAGAGGAATAACTTTGGTTGGCCACTTGTCTGGAGTGCCAAACATGAGCGACATTGGAACGGTGAGGCCATGGTCAACATCGAGCACATTCAAGATGGTCATGTCGAAGTCCTGCATGATTAGCGAAGCTGCCAAAAATGTAGAAAGCTCAGGGGCGCCTTCAACATCTGGCACCGGACGTGGACCATATCCCTCATCGCAGATTCCGTACTTGTCTGCAATTCCCATTGCAAAAGTAGGCATGATTTCCATGCCGAAGTAAGAGGCGTGATCGTTGTAAACGATGATTGCTACGTCGGGGGTGTTCTCTTTCATCCACTGCTTTGAGAATTCATAACCCTCAAACATTGGCTTCCAGTAGGGCTCTTGGGTCTTCCCAAGATCGACTGCCATACCAACTGCCGGCACGTGGCTCGTGGTTACTCCACCGGTAATTCTGGCCATTATGCCTCTCCCCGTTCCTTCTTTGAACGCCAGCCTTCAATGTTACGGCCGCCATTGAGCATCATCTGCTGGTACTGCTCCACGTTCATATCGGTCATTGTGCTTACCGCCTGAACATATGAAAGCCCCTCGGAAGCAAAAATCTTTGAAAGGAAGTAGACGTTTCCACCCAGGTCGAGCATCTTCTGGAAGTCACGATCGATTACCGCTTGCTTCTGCTCCTCGGTCATTTCCCACTCATCAAGGTACTTGCGGTTGTCGGCTAGGAAACGCTCGCGGTTTTCCTTTTTGCGCAAACTCATGCAGAACTGGTTTAGCCAAAAACCCTTTCGAGCTAACTCGATTGTGAAAATGGTGGTGCCAGGGATGTCGTCGAACTGTTCGAAATCAGGTTTCATGATTAACTCCAGTACAGGTTATTTGGATTAGTGACCAAGAGCTTGGTTTGAAGCTCAGGGGTTGTTGCAATTGATGGAACGTAGTCCACGAGAATTCCGTCGTCCGGCATTTCCTTTTTCATGTTTGGGTGTGGCCAGTCGGTACCCCAAAGTACACGATCAGGAAATTCTTCCACCACAGTTTTTGCAAACGGAACAACATCGGCATAAAGTGGCGAGCCAGAAACTGTGAGTCGATCAGGGCAGCTAACTTTGGCCCAAACATCGTGGTCGCGCATGAACTTCAAAAATAGCTCGAAGTCCGGGCCGTCTACCGGTTTGGAGACGTTTGGTCGCCCCATGTGATCAATCACCACCGGTACGCCAAGCGAAGTGAAGAAATCCCACTTCTCTTTTAGGTCGGCAGGCTCGAAATACAAAACCACATGCCAACCAAGACGCTTGATTTTCTCGATGATGCCGCGGTAGTAATCGTCAGGCTTTGGATCAACCAAACGCTTTACGTAGTTGAAGCGAACTCCACGTACTCCGAGCGCGTGCATGCGTTCGAGTTCAGCCATTTCGATATCAGACTTAACAGTTACTACTCCACGAGCCTTGTCGTTTGATCGCTCTAGAACATCGAGAAGTGCCGAGTTGTCTGCACCGTGACAGGTGGCCTGAACCACCACGTTCTTTTCAAAGCCAAGAAAGTCGCGCAGCGCGAATAACTGCTCCCAGCTGGCATCGCATGGGGTGTACTTGCGTTCGGGTGCAAAAGGGAAAATGTCGCCCGGGCCGAATACGTGACAGTGCGCGTCTACAGCACCGGCAGGCACCTTGAAACTTGGCTTGGTTGGGTTTGGGTGCCAGTCCAGCCAATCCGGGTCTTTGACGAATTTAGTCCCCATTAGGCACGCGCCTTTAGTTGAGCGTCAAGACGAGGAAATACCTTACGGGTGTTGGTCTCAAAAATGCTGCGCTTTTCGGCATCGCTGATTTTTGCAGCGTCGATGTAGCGCTTGGTGTCGTCGAAATACTGGCCGGTGGTCGGATCAATCCCGCGAACTGCACCAATCATTTCTGAACCAAACAGAATGTTCTTGTTTTCAATTACCTCAACCAAAAGATCGATTCCTGGTTGGTGATATACGCAGGTATCAAAGAAGACATTGTTCATCAGGTGACCATCGAGGCTTGGCTGCTTCAACATGTCGGCAAGCCCACGGTAACGACCCCAGTGATACGGCACTGCCCCACCGCCGTGCGGAATGATGAACTTCAAGGTTGGGAAGTCTTTGAACAAATCTCCCTGGATGAGTTGCATAAATGCCGTGGTGTCTGCGTTCATGTAGTGAGCACCGGTGGCGTGGAAGTTTGGATTGCATGATGCAGAAACGTGAATCATTGCAGGCACATCGAGCTCAACCATTTTTTCGTAGAGCGGGTACCAGTACTTGTCGGTGAGTGGCACTGTTTGCCACATTCCACCGCTTGGATCTGGGTTCAGATTGCAGCCGATGAAACCAAGTTCATTTACGCAGCGCTCTAGCTCTTTGATGCTCTCAGTCAAGTCAGCACCTGGAGATTGCGGTAGCTGACAAACACCAACAAACTTGTCCGGGAACATGTCAACCACACGCTTAATCATGTTGTTGCAGTGAATGGTCCATTCCTTGCTCACAGTTTGGTCGCCTTCGTGGTGCCCCATGTGCGACGCGCGAGGAGAAAAGATGGTTAGGTCGCTGCCACGCTCGGTAATTAGCTTGAGCTGGTTATCAACAATCGATACACGAACCACGTCATCGGAGATTTCCGGATATGCCGGCGCAGGTTGACCAGCTTTGAAAGCAGCAAGCTGGTCAACGCGCCATTGATTGTGCGGTTCGGGCACTGTCGTGTAGTGACCATGGCAATCGATAATCATTAGTTCTCCCAGGCTGATTTAGGTACGAAAATGTTTCCCGACATAAGAAGTCGAGCGGTACGAAGTAGAGCTGATTTGGTGATCTTCAACTCGGCACCGCTCTGGTCAACTTCCATTTGCACCGTAAAGAAGCCAGTTGGGTGCTCCACCTCGATGTCCAGAGAGTCGGCAATTTGGTCGAGTCCAGCAATTTTGGCGGCCACACTCCCCTTGAGCATGCAGGCCGTGGCTACCGAAACCGCACCCAGCACCCCGATGGCGTCGTGTGCGCGATGCGGAATAAAGGTGCGGGTGTTGATTAGGCCGCCATCCTTTGCCTTAGAAAGTAGTGACATTTTGGGCACGGTCTTGTTGGTCACATCGCCGAGGTTCATGCGTTCGCCAACCGCGAGTCGAATCGCCTCGACCTTGTCGCGCAATCCCTGATTTGCCTCGAGTTCGGCCGGCGTCTCGTAACCGGTGATGCCAAAGTCTGCAGCGTTTAGGCACACAACTGGCATGCCGTTGTCGATGCAGGTAACTTCTACTCCATTTACTACGTCAACAACATTTCCTGTCGGCAATAGTGCACCGCAGCTAGAACCGGCGACGTCTTCAAAATTGATGTTGATTGGTGCGTGAGTTCCAGGTACACCATCGATGCGTGCGGTACCGGAGTAATTCACTAGCCCATTTGGAGTTTCAACAAAGGCTGTCGCCTTGGAATCAGTGTTGACCATGTAAATGCTCACCGGAGTCAAGTCGCCCTTTGCTGGTACCAAACCTTTTTCAATTGCGAATGGTGCAACACCAGCGAGTATATTTCCGCAGTTCTGAGCATCACTTACTTCTGCGCGATCAGGCCAGACCTGTAAGAACAAGTAGTCCACATCGATGCCGTCGCGAATGGATTTACTCACCACTGCAACCTTTGAAGTAAGCGGATGACCGCCACCCATGCCATCGATTTCTCGAACGTCTGGCGAACCCATTGCTGAAAGCAAGAATCGATCACGTGCAGCAATGTCGGCTGGCAAATCAGAAGCTAAAAAGTAGAGCCCCTTAGATGTGCCACCGCGCATCACCGAACATGGAATCGAAACTTGCGTGTTGGTCATTCTTGGTAATCCTCGTAAACCAATCCCTTGGCCTTCAGAGCATCGCGCATGTTGTAGATGTCTAGACCAAGTTCGCCGGCCTTGAGTCGAGCGCGCTTCGCGGTTTCGTTTGCTTCGCGAGCCTGACCTTTTTCCAAAACTTTCGCTGCGTCTTCGCGACGAACCACAACCACGCCATCGACGTCGGCAACAATCACGTCGCCGGGTCGCACAGCTTGATTGGCAATAACGATAGGCACCTGCACGTCGCCGGGGGTTTCCTTAACCGTGCCCTGGGATGCGACCACCTTCGGCCAAACCGGAAAGCCCATTTCGGTGAGCGTAGCTACATCGCGCACCCCGGCATCAATAACCAGGCCGCGCACACCGTGTGCCATGAGACTCTCGGCAAGTAGGTCTCCCACGTAGCCATCGTCGCAAGGGCTGGTTGGAGTGACCACGAGAATGTCACCAGGCTGAGCTTGCTCAACAGCCACGTGGATGGTCCAGTTGTCGCCCGGAGCAACCGTGCAGGTTAGGGCGTTACCGGCGATTTTGGCCGGAAAGATTGGACGTAGGCGGTGGTCTAGCAGACCGATTCGACCCTGCGCCTCGTGCACTGTGGCTACGCCGAGTTCGGCAAGTCCGTCAACAATGGCTAGATCTGTGCGAGGAGTACCGCGAACAACTCTTGGCATTTTCTTCCTAACGAATTCCTACATAGTTCTCTGCGAGGTTGGTTTGCAGAGCTTTGTTCTTGAATAGGTGCTTCAACTGCGACAACTGCAACTGGTTGTCGAACTCGTTGCCGCTGGTGTGCAACATGGTTGTCATCCACCATGAGAAGTGTGTCACGCGCCAAATGGTTTCCTTGGCACGCTCGCTGTAGCGATTTAGCAGAGTTTCATCTTTCTTATTAAAGAAATCAACTAAGCCCTCACCCAGGAAGCGCACGTCATTAGCGGCAGAGTTCAAACCCTTGGCACCAGTTGGAGGAACAGTGTGACCTGCGTCACCAACTAGAAATAGACGACCGTGCGAAAGTTTTCCAGAGACGAAAGAACGCATAGCAAGAATGTTCTTCTCGGTAATTTCTCCGGTCTTTAGTTCCCAGCCGGTGAGCGCCATGCGTTTAGCCAGTGCTTCCCAAATTCTGTCATCCGACCAATTAGCGATGTCGTCGGTTGGATCAACCTGAATGTAAAGACGGCTAACTTTGTCTGATCGCATCGAGTGCATTGCGAAACCATCTGGGTGCCAGGCGTAAATCAATTCGTCGGTCGAAGGAGCAACATTGGCAAGAATGCCTAGCCAGCTGTATGGATAAACGCGTTCAAACGAACCTACCTCTACACCTGGAATTGCCTTGCGCGATGGACCCCAGAATCCGTCGCAGCCCGCGATAGCGGAGCATTCGATGGTCTGCTGGTTGCCATCCTTGTCGACAAAAGTTACCGATGGGTTGTCTGAATCAATATTGTGAAGTTCAACTTCTGAAACTTCATAATG
>JBEGPH010000024.1:0-18904 GCA_041181555.1 Actinomycetota bacterium
ACGATGCGCGGGTTAACCTGGGTGACTTCGCCAACTAGACCAATGTCCACTGGTCCTTCACCGGTTTCAAGGGTGGTCTTCTCTGCGCGGAAAAGATTTCCGTCTTCACCTGACATGATGACAGTCTCTGCACCTGCGTCTTGAATCAGCTCAGCGAGTTGCGCAGAAATTTCTTCGCGTAAAACATCACGCACCACGGTTATGGTTTCGTCTGTGGTGACGCGAAAGCCGCCGCGGAATTCGCTCTGGATACCAAGCTCAGCAAGGCGAGCCGAGATTTGTGGTCCGCCACCGTGAACCACTACTGGCTTGATACCCACCCAACGAAGATAGGCCATATCTTCTGCAAAAGCCTGCTGCAATGCTTCATCAACCATGGCGTTGCCGCCGAACTTAACCACGACAACCTTGCCGTGGAACTGCTGCAACCAAGGCAGCGATTCAATTAGAGTTTCTGCCTTGACTGCAGCAAGTGGGTCATGTTCAGAAGAAATCATTAGCTCGAGTACTCACTGTTCTCTGTCACGTATTCGTGAGTTAGGTCGTTTGTGAAGACTGTTGCTTCGTGATCGCCGGCGTTCAATGAGATTTCGATGAATACTTCACGTGGCGTTAGATCGACCAGATCTCTCGACTGATCGGGCATCCCCATTTTTGAGACCGATACACCATTGATGCTGACATCGATGTTATACGGATCGAATTCCGCAGATGTCACACCTACCGCGGCGAGAATTCTTCCCCAGTTTGGATCGTTTCCATAAATAGCTGCCTTAAACAAATTGTTTCTTGCAACTGATCGACCGACCTCAACAGCATCATTTTCAGACGCCGCCTTCATGACGCGGATTGAGATGTCGTGACTCGAACCTTCGGCATCGCGAAGAAGTTGCATGGCTAGCGAATGAGAAACCTGTTTGATCGCATCGGCAAATTCTTGCAAATCCGGAGTAACACCAGAAGCGCCAGAAGCCATCAAAGTTACTTGGTCGTTGGTGGACATACATCCGTCGCTGTCGAGGCGATCGAATGTCACACGCGTCGCTGCGCGAAGAGTCTTATCTAACTCGGTGCTGCTCACGACCGCATCAGTGGTGATGACAACCAACATTGTCGCCAAACCTGGCGCGAGCATTCCAGCGCCCTTTGCCATTCCGCCTACGGTCCAGCCATTCGGGCTAGTGAATTCTGCGGTCTTAGACACCGAGTCGGTGGTCATAATTGCTTCTGCGGCAATGGCACCGCTGACATTGTTCAATTCGACAGCCGCCTGAGCAACCCCAGACAAAACTTTTTCGCGATCCAGTTGCTCGCCGATCAATCCAGTCGAGCAAACCAAAACGTCTCCGGCGGAAATGCCAAGGTGCTCTGCTACTGCTTCAGCAGTGGCATGCGTGGTTTGAAATCCCTGTGGACCGGTATAGCAATTTGCTCCCCCGGAGTTAAGAACAATCGCGGACACTTCACCGTCGGCAATAACCTGCTTGCTCCAGAGAATTGGATTAGCCTGACAGCGGTTCGAAGTGAATACCGCAGCTGCCGCCATAAGCGGACCTAAGTTCTGCACGAGGGCGAGATCACGATTGCCTGATTTTTTCAAACCCGCCTTTACCCCAGCGGCAACAAAACCCTTTGCGGCAGTTACAGACATTAATTCAGTCCAATTTCTGTTAGTCCAGTATTTTCCGGCAAACCAAGCGCGATATTCATCGACTGAATAGCAGCACCTGCTGTACCTTTTACCAAATTGTCTATGGCACATATGGAAACTAAGCGATTTGCGTGCTCATCAATCGATACCCCGATTGCGGCCTTGTTAATTCCAATTGTGTCTGCAGTTGACGGAAACTCCCCGAGAGGCAAGACATCGATGAATTGCTCATCGGCATACGCTTCGGCAAAAGCGTCGTGCAATTGTTTTGCAGTTACGCCTGCCTTCAGAATTGCCGTGTTGACCGAAAGAATTCCACGATCTAAAGACGCCAGCACTGGAGTGAAAGAAATCTGAATTTGATTGCCGGCACTCTTTGAAAGGTTCTGTTCAATCTCAGGGATGTGGCGATGAATCCCGCCTACCTGGTAGGCATTGGCGGAGCCGGTTTTCTCTTTTTCAAAAAGTTTTTCGGTTGCGCCGCGTCCGGCGCCAGATGTACCAACAGTCAGAACGCTCACAATGTCATTCACTTCGACAAGCCCAGCCGCAAGAGCAGGGGCAAGCCCGAGGGTGACGGCCGTCACATTGCAACCTGGAACAGCGATTCGTCTGGCCTCATGCAAGAGTGCTCGCTGCTTTGAATTACCGACAAGAAGCTCAGGCATGCCATACGCCCAAGTACCGGCATGCTTGCCACCGTAATACTTCTCCCAGTCGCTAGCGTGCTCGAGACGAAAATCAGCACCGCAATCCAAAATCAGTGGGTCACCTTCAATTTTCTCTACGATTGCCGCGGAAGTTGCGTGCGGTAGTGCCAAAAAGATAATGTCGTGCCCAGACAGCAGGTGTGCTTCGGTCTCCACAAATGTGAAGTCAGTGAATTCTTTTAGTTGCGGATGTATAGCACCGACTTTTTCGCCAACCATACTGCTGGCAGTAACTGTCTTTAGTTCTAGCTCCGGATGCTTCGCGATAAGGCGTAGCAATTCGCCCCCAGCGTTACCGCTGGCCCCGGCCACCGCTACCGTGTAGGTCATGCTAAGCCCTTATGACCGCGTCGAATTTTTCCGCAGCGAGTTTCACTGCGGCATCGCGAGCTTCAGTAGCCTCTGCCTGAGTAAGTGTTCGGTCGGTCGCTCGGAACTTGAGAGCAAAGGTTAGAGACTTCTTTCCGTCGCCAACATTTTCGCCACGGTAATCATCTACCAGCGTGATTGATTCAAGTAATTCGCCAGCACCTTGCCTGATTAGTTGCAACAACTCGCCTGCTGGAACCTCAATTGAAACAACAAGTGAAAGGTCTTGAGTCGCGGCAGGCATAATGCCAATCGGTTTAGCCTGAATAACATCAGGTGCTGCCTCAAACAAAACATTCAAATTTATTTCAGCCGCAGCAACTCGACGTGGCAAATCGTTTGCCGCCATCAAGGCAGGATCAAGTTCTCCGGCAATACCCACGAGCTTGGCATCAGATGTGAAGAGCTCGGCACATCGACCAGGGTGAAAACCGGTGCGTTGCGCTTGAACAATTCGAAGTTCGGCACCAACTGCTTTGGCTGCAATCAAAATTGCGTTGATTGCATCCTGGTAACTTGCCGCGACCTCGCGCTGCCCCACCTGCTGAGAAACCCGAGAGCCAGTAAAAACTACTGCTAGGTGCTTTGGTTGGCTCGGAATTGCAAGGTTAAGTTCTGCAAGCTCCTTGTCGCTTGGCAATTCGTAACCAACCGGGAGCGATGAACCCGAACCAATTTTCTTGAGCGGCTGGAATACAGACCCCTCTTCGAAGATTGCAAGATTTACTGAACCACGAGAAAGATTTCGCTTCGCTGATTCAAGAAGTCCAGGCAAAATCGATGTTCGCATCTCGCTGAAATCTTCTTGCAGTGCATTAGCCAATCGAACCGCCGGAGCGTGCTGGTTTTGGGCAAACCAAAGATTTTGCACCGTAGATAAAAATGGGTAATTCAAAACTTCAGTGTGACCAGATCCAACCAGTGCGTTCAAAACTGCACGGCGGTGTTTTTGATTTACCGTGAGACCACGACCCGGAGGTGCCACAGGCAATCTCGCAGGGATTCTGTCGTAGCCGCCAATTCGAGCAAGCTCTTCAACGAGGTCTGCTTTGTGCTGCAGGTCGGGACGCCATGATGGAGCAATTATTTCGTAGCCGCCATCTACCGTAGCCACCACGCAGCCAATTTGCGAGAGTATTGTCTGAGTTTCCTCAGCAGTAAATTCGATTCCAACGATTGATTCGGCAAAAGCTGCGGGTAAGAAAATTGGAGTCCTTGCCTCTTCATTGCGCCAGTGAGCGCCTAATGATTCACCCGTGCCGTGTGCGTGCACTTCGAGAAGCTGCACTACACGCGCAATCGCGTGTGCGGCAATTTCAGGATCAACTCCGCGCTCAAATCGCTTTGATGCTTCGGAAGGCAGTTTGTGTCTGCGTGCCGAACGAGCAATTGAAACCGGATCAAAATTAGCGGCTTCGATAAGAACATTCTTAGTGTTAGCAGAAACTTCAGTGCTGGCGCCACCCATGACTCCCGCAATTCCAATGGCGCCCGACTCGTCAGCAATCACCAAATCTTCTGGGTCTAGCTTTCGAGTTTGCCCGTCCAAAGTCTGAATTGTTTCACCCTTGTTTGCGCGACGAACTGTGATGCCACCAGAAAGTTTGTCGAGGTCATAGGCATGCAGCGGTTGTCCAACTTCGAGCATTACGTAATTGGTTATGTCGACAATCAACGAGATTGATCGCATGCCGGCTAGCTTCAACCGTGCAATCATCCATGGCGGGGTTGGTCGATTTGGATTGACATTCTTTACTGCACGAAGGTCAAATCGATTTACACCGATGCGTTCACGAATCGGAGAGGCGTCGGAAATTGAAAGATCGAATCCTTCAACATGCTCAGGATGCGCATTTCCAATTGGATCGCGAAAATCAAGGCCTGTTGCGTGTGAGTATTCGCGAGCAATTCCACGAATTGAAAAACAATAGCCACGATCCGGAGTTACGTTAACTTCTGCAGCAGACTCACTTAAATTGAGTAGCTCGAGTGCATCCGAGCCAACCTTAGGATCTAATCCCATTTCGTGCAGTCGAATAATTCCGGCGTGGTCATCGCTTAGTGTCAGCTCACGCGCCGACGCCATCATTCCATCGCTGATGTGTCCGTAAGTAGAGCGAGCAGCGATCGCAAAGTTGCCCGGCAACACGGCACCTGGTAGGCAAACAACCACTTTGTCGCCGACCTCAAAATTGCTGGCACCACAGACAATTCCGCGCACATCTTCTCCGCCGTCAGCTGCCTTAGCGCCCTCTGGGGCTACGCGAACCTGACACCAGCGAATAGTTTTTCCGTTTGACTGTGGCTCAGCCACAAACTCAAGGACCTGGCCGACTACTACTGGTCCGGTTACCTCAAAACCGTGAGTACCTTCTTCTTCTAAGCCAACTTTTACCAGTTCGGCCATGACCGATTCTGGAGTTGCATCGCCTGGAAGATCAACGTACTCGGCAAGCCAAGATAGTGGAACGCGCATCAGAGAGTTACTCCAAACTGCTGCGAGAAGCGCACATCGGCTTCAACCATGTCGTGCATATCTTTCACATCATTGCGGAACATTAGCGTGCGCTCGATACCCATCCCAAAAGCAAATCCTTGATATTCCTCAGGGTCAATACCTGCGGCGCGCAACACGTTTGGATTAACCATTCCGCAGCCACCCCACTCAACCCAGCGAGCCCCGCCCTTTGCACCTGGATGCCAAACATCTAGTTCGGCTGATGGCTCGGTGAATGGAAAGAAGGAAGGACGCAGGCGAATCTTTGCTTCATTGCCGAACATGATTCGAGCAAAGTGCTCCAGAGTGCCACGAAGGTCTGCCATGGTTAGACCCTTGTCGATTGCGAGTCCTTCAACCTGATGGAAAACCGGTGTGTGAGTTGCATCGAGTTCATCAGTGCGGAAAACACGCCCCGGACACAGGACATATACCGGAAGGTCGCGTTCGATTAGTGAACGAACCTGCACGGGCGAAGTGTGGGTGCGAAGAACTAGGTGCGAATCAACCGGGTCTACAAAGAATGTGTCTTGCATGGCTCGTGCAGGGTGGTCGGCATCAAAGTTGAGAGCATCAAAGTTGAACCACTCGTGTTCGAGTTCAGGACCCTCGGCAATTTCCCAGCCCATTCCGATGAATACATCCGCAATTTGATCCTGCAGTAATGAGAGCGGGTGGCGTGCGCCAAAAGGAATTCGAGTAGCTACCGCAGTGACATCCACTGTCTCGGCAGCAAGTTTTGCACGTTCTTCGGCGGCAAAGAATTCGGTTTCTTTGGCCGACCAAGCCTGGTTTATCTCGCCGCGTGCTTTTCCAATAATTGCGCCGGCCTCTGCCTTGAATTCTGGGGCAATCGACTTGAGCTGAGCATTGAGGGCTGCGATTGGGCTCTGTTCGCCGATTGTGCTTTGACGTTGAGCCTTGAGAGAGGCCAAATCCGAGGCAGAATTGATAGCCGCGAGCGCGTCGGCAATAACCTTCGCTACAGCCTCTTGGTTTATTGGATTTGAGCCAGACATAAGGGTTCTAGTCTAATCAGTGCCGTTCTGAACAAAGGCTGAGGCATAAAGGCAAATACTTGCCGCGGTTGCCAAATTGAGACTCTCGGCGCCACCGTAAATCGGCACAGCAACTTGCTGATCAACCTGCTCCAAGGTTTCTGGTTCAAAACCCCAGGCTTCATTGCCCATCACCCATACTGTTGGCTTGGCCAGCTCTGCGTTGCTGAGAGTGGGTAGCTCTACGCCCCCTCCATTAGCCGCGAAAATCTGCATGCCAGAGGCACGAAGTTTTGTGATTGCCTCTTGAATCGAAACGCCCACAACTACTGGCAGATGAAAAAGAGAGCCGGTGGTTGAGCGAACAACTTTTGGATTGTAAACATCCACGCTTTTCTCGCTAAAGATAACTGCATCGGCGCCGGCAGCGTCGGCTGCGCGAAGCACTGTTCCGGCATTGCCTGGGTCTCGAATGTTGGCAAGCAGAGCCACAAGTTGAGGCTGAAGCGCAACGACTTCATCGAGTGTTGCGTGCATCTGATGACAAACGGCAAGAATCCCCTGAGGTGTCGAGGTATCGCACATCACTTTGAGCGCGGCATCACTGACGAGTTGAACCTCGACGCGTGCGGCTTCCGCGCCCACGAATAACTCCTGGTGACGTTCCACCGCTTCTTCGGTGGCGTATAAATCGACAATTAACTTTGGTCGATCTAGCACTTCGCTCAAACCCTGTGGACCCTCAAGCAGAAAGAGCCCGGTCTCTGACCGGGCGTCTTTCTTGTTTAGCTTGGCGACCCCACGAACTAGGTTCGATTTGGGATCAATAATCACTAGGTGACTACTTTGCCTTTGGTGCTGAGGTGTTCGCAGGAAGTGCAGCCTTTGCGGTTGCCACTAGCGATGCGAAAGTCTTTGGCTCGTTTACCGCAAGGTCGGCCAAGATGCGGCGGTCAACTTGAACGCCGGCAAGTGCTAGACCCTGGATGAAACGGTTGTAGGTCATACCATTTGCGCGGGCTGCAGCGTTGATGCGCTGAATCCACAGGCGACGGAAGTCACCCTTGCGTGCACGACGGTCGTTGAAGGCATAAACCAACGAGTGCAGCATCTGCTGCTTAGCCATGCGGTAAAGACGTGAACGCTGACCGCGGTAACCTGACGCGCGATCGAGAACTGTGCGGCGCTTCTTTAGCGAGTTAACCGCGTTTTTTACTCTTGCCATTTGTTAATGCTCCTAAATAAAAGATTCGGTTACTTGCCGAGCTGCTTCTTGATGGTCTTGAAGTCAGCTGGTGAAACTAGCTGGTCAACGTTTAGACGACGCTTGCGTCGGTTCGACATGTGCTCCTGGTTGTGGCGCATGTTGATCTGCTGCTTCATTAGCTTGCCGCTACCGGTGAAGCGAAAACGCTTCTTCGCGCCCGAGTGGGTCTTCTGCTTTGGCATTGCCTTCTCCTTCTATTACTCGGCGCTTGCCGAATCTTCTGTCTGCTCAGCAACTGGTGCTGCGCTCTTTGATGCCGCCTTCTTGGCTTCGGCCTTAGCCTCAACCTTGCTCTTGGCTGGACCGATCACCATAACCATGTTTCGACCATCGACCGACGGAGTCGATTCGATTGATCCAAACACTGCTACTTCTTCGGCAAGTTTTTGTAGCAGCTTGACACCCATCTCTGGACGAGACTGCTCGCGACCGCGGAAAACCACCATCACCTTTACCTTGTCGCCAGCCTTGAGGAATTTTTCAATCTGCGCACGCTTGGTGCCGTAATCATGAGCATCGATTTTCAAACCAAAACGAACTGTCTTTAGAACAGTGTTGACCTGGTTCTTACGTGCTTCGCGAACTTTCTGGGCTGCTTCGTACTTGAATTTTCCGAAGTCCATCAATTTCGCAACTGGTGGCTTTGACATCGGGGCTACTTCGACAAGATCGAGGTCTGCTTCTTGGGCAAGTCGCAGTGCTTCTTCGATGCGTACTACACCAATCTGCTCACCTGCTGCACCGACGAGGCGAACCTCTGGCACGCGGATGCGCTCATTGATACGTGGGTCGCTGATTGTTACTCCTTTTTAGCTGTGACATTTGCACTCAAATGAGTGCTGGCCACGCAAGCGCAGGACGCGAGCGCACAGAAACGAAGTTTCCTAAAGCTTTACCCGAACACCTATAAGGCGGTGATACTAGGTGGGAAATGAATCCACTTCTGACCGGAGCGAACCCCGGAGCCATGGGCTAGCCTAGCAGAAAGCCCTTGAAGGAGTAAACCCCTTGACGCGGCTGCTGTGCAGTGCGGCCTGGGCGAGGACGGTCACAAGGCAGATTTGGACGAAGCCCGCAAGTTGATCAATGCACTAGCTGGACTAATCACTTCGGCAGCTGCCGACCTTGGCGATCACCACGCCCGCCCGCTGCGTGATGGACTTCGCTCGCTTCAACTAGCTTTCCGCGAAGCGTCAGCAATCCAGGACGCCCCCGGCCAGGGCCCTGGCGAAAAGTACACTGGCCCAGTCAACTAATTACTAGCTAGCCAACTTCACGCGAAGGCTATCGACGTGCTCAGCGATAACCGAGCTATCTGCCAATCGCTTAGCTAGCTGCTGCATTAGTTCTTGAACTTTTTCGCCGGATAGGTTTTCTGCAAGTTTCAGGACCAGCAACAACTCTGCGCTGTGCAATCGAGAATCTGGATCGCAATCTTCCAATTCAAATCCCAGAAACTCTGCCACACCATCGAGAACGCGTGCGAATTCGTCACGAACACGAGAATCACGTGAAGGGTGAATCCAAACTTCTTCTTGAGCAATCGCTGCAATAGCCGGGCGTCGAATTGCAAATTCGGTTGGGCCTTCGGCATCCAAAATAATTCTGGTGTTGCCTTCAGTTGCTGCGGCGATGGCAACCCGAACAGCATCACTCGGCACCGGTCGCGCGGTTGGATTCCAAAGCTGCATCGCCGAAACTGACGAGAAAACTGGAAGGCCATTTTGATCGTCTGGCGTGCCCACCGTAACGATGCTTAACTCTGCGCTCTTGTCAATCTTGTGACCGTGCTCACCGATTTCACTCTCCCCTAAATCGGCAAGGAGTGGAATAAGGAGGCGGGCTTTTGAAAATGCCGAAACGACATCTTCGTTCTTGGCTTCACCTTTTTGAAATTTGGTGATGGCTTCGATTAATGCAGCATCAGCAGAACCATCGTCGCCCGCGAAATTATTTTCGTGAAGTTCGCGACCTTGCCATGGAACCCCGGCCGAATCGGTGAAGCGATTTGGGTTGATGTGTTCGTGCTCGAATGACATTTACTTCTTGCTGGCTATGGCCAGAGCTTCCTGAAGAGTGAACTTACCTGCGTAAAGTGACTTGCCAAGGATTGCACCTTCAAGACCCTCCGCTACAAGTGCTCGCAAATCGGTGATGTCCTGCAGTGATGAAATACCACCGGAAGCGACTACCGGCTTAGATGTTTTGGCCATAACCTGACGAAGCAGTTCGATATTTGGGCCACGGAGAGTGCCGTCCTTGGTGACATCGGTCACCACGTAGCGCGCACATCCGGCGTCCTCAAGGCGCTGAAGCACCTCGAACAAATCTCCACCCTCTTGAGTCCAACCACGAGCAGCAAGCGTGGTGCCACGCACATCGAGGCCAACCGCGATCGCATCGCCGAATCGCTCAATGACTCGAGCGGTCCAGGCCGGATCTTCCAGCGCTGCCGTTCCAAGATTTACTCGGGTGGCACCAGCTTCGAGTGCCGACTCGAGTGAGGCGTCGTCACGAATTCCACCAGAGAGCTCTATCTTTACTGAGCGAGAAGCATCAACAACTTCACGGATAAGTGTGCGGTTATCGCCGCGACCGAATGCTGCATCTAAATCCACCAAGTGAATCCATTCGGCACCGGCATCAATCCAAGTTTGTGCGGCCTCAAGCGGAGATCCGTAATCAGTTTCAGAACCTGCCTCACCCTGAGTAAGGCGAACTGCTTTTCCATCAGCGACGTCGACCGCGGGCAAAAGTTCTAAATAGTCACTCATGATATTTCTTTCTTGCTAAAAATTTCTAAAAACTGCCGAGCCAGTTACGCAAAAGTTTGATTCCTGCTTCACCAGATTTCTCGGGATGGAATTGTGTTGCAGAGAGCGGTCCATTTTCTACCGCCGCAACAAACTTTGATCCGTATTCGGCCCAAGTGACACTCGGGTGTTTGAAACTGCCATGTGGTTCGAGTTGCCAATTCTGCACTCCATAGGAGTGAACGAAATAAAAGCGCTCATCGTGAATGCCATCAAAAAGAACTGAGTCATGAGCTGCAGAAACGGTATTCCAGCCAATGTGCGGAAGAATCGGCGAATCAAGCTGATCAACAACCCCTGGCCACTGCCCTAATCCTTCTGTTTCGATTCCGTGTTCAACCCCGCGCGCAAACATAACTTGAAGACCAACACAGATACCGAGAACAGATTTGCCGGCCACGAGTCTCTGATCAATCAACTCCGCACCGCGAACGTCACTCAGTTGATTCATGACAGCGGTAAATGCGCCAACGCCAGGAACAATCAGCCCATCTGCTGCTAAAGCTTTTTGACGATCCGAAGTAAGTTCAACCTCAGCGCCAGCTGCAGCGACTGCCTTTACAACCGAGTGGACGTTTCCGCTGCCGTAATCTAGAACGACGACGCGGGGTGAACTCACAGAGAACCCTTAGTTGAAGGCACTCCCTCAACACGTTCATCGTGCTCGACCGCTTTGCGCATTGCACGTGCAAAGGCCTTGAACTCTGCCTCGGCAATGTGGTGCGGGTCGCGACCATCCAAAAGAGTCACGTGAACGGTGATTCCGGCGTTTAGTGAGATTGCCTCAAAAACGTGACGCACCATCGAACCGGTGAAGTGACCACCGATTAGGTGAAATTCAAATCCAGCGGGTTCGCCGGTGTGTACCAAATACGGACGACCAGAAACATCGACGACAGCGCGAGCAAGGGCGTCGTCCAGTGGGACGGTTGCATCGCCGTAGCGAGCAATCTGCTTCTTGTCACCTAGAGCCTGCTTTAGCGCCTGACCAAGAACAATTGCGGCGTCTTCAACCGTGTGGTGAACATCGATGTGGGTGTCGCCAGTGGCACGAACTTTTAGATCAATGAGTGAGTGCTTTGAGAATGCGGTAAGTAGGTGGTCAAAGAATGGCACGCTAGTAGATATATCGGCCTTGCCAGTGCCATCGAGGTTGAGACTTAGCTCAATCGAAGACTCGCTGGTCTTGCGCTGCAAATCAGCAGTGCGACTCATTTGATTACCTTTCGCAAAGCGAACATGGGATTAACCCAATTCTACTTGCCGAGTACCTCTCGTAGCGAGGATAAAAACTGACTGGTCTCTGATTCGGTTCCTGCGGTCACACGAAGTGTGTTTGGAATACCGACATTACGAACAAGAATTCCCTTTTCCAATAGCGCTTCAAAAACAGCCTCTGGATTCTCTAGCCCGCCAAACAAAACAAAGTTCGCATCGCTTCGATACGGGTCGAGCCCCATGGCCTTGACTTCCAAAATAATTCGATCGCGCTGGAATCTGATGTCATCCACCATCGACAGCATCACCCCCGAGTGCGAAAGCGCCGCTTCAGCTGCGGCTTGAGTCAGTGCGCTTAAGTGGTAAGGCAAGCGCACGAGTCGAAGGGCGTCGACGACCGCGGCGTCTGCGGCTAGGTAACCTACTCGAGCTCCGGCGAAAGCAAATGCCTTGCTCATAGTTCGCGAGACCATTAGTCGCTCTCGACCCGGCAGTAATTCAATTGCCGATTCGGAGCCTTCGGCAGAAAACTCTGCGTACGCTTCATCCACTACAACAATTCCGCCGGTTGCCTGAGACACCGCGTCATAGGCAGCTGCGATGCAATCCAAGCTCAGCGGTGTACCGGTGGGATTATTTGGCGAGCAGAGCATCACGATGTTTGGCTCGTACTCCAGAATTTGCTGACGCACGTGTTCTGGAGTCAACTCGTAGCGATCTAGTCGCGGAGCGTTGACGTATCGTGTGTCCATGCCCTGTGCGATCAGCGGATACATCGAATATGTCGGACCAAAACCGAGGGCAAGACGACCAGGACCTCCGAAAGCCTGAAAAATGTGCTGAAGTACTTCGTTCGAGCCATTTGCCGCCCAGATTTGCTCCACGCGCAAACCGTGGCCCAAGTACTCAGCGAAACCGGCGCGAAGTTTCATGAACTCACGATCCGGGTATCGATTTAGGGTTAGTGACGCCTCGGCGATGCGGGCAAATATGTCTTCGATAACTTCACGCGGAATTCGGTGAGTGTTTTCGTTGACGTTTAGTGCAACAGGAACGTGAAGCTGTGGCGCCCCGTAAGGCTTGCGACCTTTGAGGTCGTTGCGGATCGGTAGATCATCGAGGTTTGCCATTAGATAAGGCTACCTAATCACCTCGATGATCTTCCGGTAGCGGCAACCGCTGCCGCACCCCCGCACTAGAAAGGGGAAGACTAGTGCGCAGGAAGAATGAGATCCTGACCAGGGGTCAGGCTTGCGCTCTCGAGGCGATTTAACTCGACAAGAGAAGCGACATAGTCACGAGGGTCTTGCTTTGGAGCCACGGCTCCGGCGATCGACCAAAGGGTATCGCCCTGGTGAACCGAGTAGTGCTCGGCACTTTGAGCGGCAGAACCGCTAGCCCCGGCCGCCTGACCAGAGATGAAGCCGGTAATTGCAACGGCTGCTACAACCAGAATGCCTACGCGCTGTGCCTTGATTCTGGCGCTGGTGCGACTAGTGTTGACCTTCATTTTGCCCTGCTTTCTCGAACATCTGTTCGAATTAGAACAAGATTACGATATAGCACCGACATCTTGTCAAGTCTTTTCGCAAATTATTCGAAAATCTGTTTGGTTTTTGACCATTTCTCGAATAAAATTTCGATGAAGCCAGTATCTGGTGGACCACCGACATTGAACTTCGGGGCTAGTCCTCGAAGCCGATTTCGAAGTAAAAAGGAGCAGCAAATGACCGCAAGACGAGCAGAGCACCTGAGCCAGACCCAGGCCCGCATACTGGAGTTCATCATCCGCTTCAAGGATGAGCGCGGCTATGCGCCGGCCATGCGCGAGATTGCCGAAAACGTCGAGCTCAAGTCGGTCTCTAGCGTTAAGCATCAGCTCGACCAGCTCGAAAAGGCTGGCTACATCGATCTCAAAGACGGCCTAGCCCGTGGCATTCAGGTGCTAATCGAGCCAGAAGGATTCGAACGCGTCGAGAGCGAGTCCCCTAGCCAATTTGGTGATGCCGCTCACATTCCACTGGTTGGTCGCATCGCTGCCGGTGTTCCAATCACCGCAGAGCAAAACGTCGAAGAATTTATGCCGGTGCCAAGATCATTGGTTGGCAAGGGTGACCTATTCATGTTGGAGATTCGCGGTGACTCGATGATTGATGCTGCGATTTGCGACGGTGACTTTGTCGTGGTTCGAAGTCAAAAAACTGCAGACAATGGCGACATCGTTGCAGCAATGATTGATGGCGAAGCCACCTGTAAGGTATTCAAGCAGCGCGACGGACACACTTGGTTGCTACCGCGCAACTCCAACTACGAACCGATTCTTGCCGACAACGCAGAAGTACTTGGCAAAGTAGTGACCGTACTGCGCAAGCTTTAGTCAGACCGTAAACGGTTTTAGTTCGCTGGCAAACTCCGGCGACACGAACGCAGTAACGTGTGTGCCGTCTTCTTCATAGGTCAGTTTGCGAATTCGAGAATTCAAGTGCATTCGTGAAACCAGATCGCCTCGGTTGTAAGGAATTACTAAATCAATTTCGATATTTGGTTCAGGAATTAGGTCAGCAATCTTCGCTTCTAGTTCGGCAATGCCTTCTCCGGTTCTGGCCGAAACCGAAATTGAATTTGGCTCCATGCCACGAAGTGCCATGCGTTGAGTATCGTCAACCAAATCAATTTTGTTGAAAACAATTAGCTCTGGGATGTCGCGAGCACCGACTTCACCGACTACATCTCTCACGGTGGCAATCTGGCCAGCCGGATCCGGGTGTGAGGCGTCAACCACGTGAACAATTAGGTCACTCTCGGCAATCTCCTCCAGCGTCGAGCGAAATGCCTCAACCAGCTGGTGCGGAAGGTTGCGCACGAAACCTACCGTGTCAACGAAGGTGTATGGTCGCCCATCCGGGGTCTGGGTCTTACGCACAGTGGGGTCAAGAGTGGCAAACAGCGCGTTTTCTACCAGCACTCCGGCTTTAGTGATGCGGTTCAGTAATGAAGACTTTCCAGCATTGGTATAACCGGCAATCGCCACGCTTGGTACCTGATTCTTTTTGCGACTGGCGCGCTTGGTCTCGCGAGCCGGTTTCATCGCTGCGATTTGTTTGCGCAGTTTTGCCATGCGGGTATTGATGCGACGTCGATCAAGTTCGATCTTGGTTTCACCCGGTCCGCGCGAACCCATACCGACTCCACCGGCAGCCTGACCACCAGCCTGACGAGACATCGACTCACCCCAACCACGCAAACGTGGAAGCAAATACTCCAGCTGCGCGAGTTCTACCTGTGCTTTACCTTCTCTGCTCTTCGCGTGCTGCGCGAAGATATCGAGAATCACAGCTGTGCGGTCGATCACTTTGGCATTGACCACGTTTTCCAAATCACGACGTTGCGATGGAGCAAGTTCTGTATCTGCAATAACTGTGTCGGCGCCAACCAGAGCGACTAATTCTTTAAGTTCCTGAGCCTTGCCCTTGCCGAGATAGGTTGCGGGATCCGGATGTGCTCTGCGCTGCAACAATCCGTCAAGTACTTCTGCACCCGCGGTGTCGGCCAGCGCCGCTAATTCACGCAGGGAATTCTCGGCATCCTCGAGCGTGTTTTCCCCCCAGAGTCCGATGAGGATAACTTTCTCCATTCGGAGTTGTCGGTATTCCACATCGGTGATGTCTTCGCGTTCGGTAGATAAACCGGAAACACGTCGAAGGGCTGACCTAGCTTCGAGATCGAATTGGTCGCCGTCATAATCGCCGTGCCCGTGGCTATCCTCAGCACCGAGAGCAGCAGCGCGCTCACCGCGTCGAAGAATGCGATCGATTACTTTCGCACCGCGATCTTCGTTTTGGTTGAGTTCATTTTCCGCCATCGAATCAACCCTAATTGGGATAGTGTTTGGTTCATGTCGGGCGAACACTATTTCAGCGCTGAGCCAACCGGTGACTTCAGGCCAAAGACCATTCGCGTCAATCTGCTCGGCAGGGACTTTCAATTACAAACAGCAGGCGGCGTCTTCAGCCCAGATCACCTTGACACCGGAACTGCCATGTTGCTCAAACACCTAGACGAAGCACCCACCAGCGGCAATTTGCTTGACGTTGGTTGCGGCTGGGGACCAATCGCAATCGCACTAGCCCTGCAGGCGCCTCAGGCCACCGTATGGGCTGTTGACGTGAATCAGCGTTCGCTTGATCTGACCCGAATCAATGCCGAAGCCCTCGGGATTACCAACATCAAGACCTGCTTACCCGATGATGTGCCTGCTGATTTGGAGTTCACTGGAATTTGGTCTAATCCCCCGATTCGAGTGGGCAAGGCCGAACTTCACAATATCTTGCTCAATTGGCTGCCCAAGCTCAGCCCAGAATGCGAAAGCTATCTGGTGGTAGCAAAAGATTTGGGGGCGGATTCGCTATTGAAGTGGCTTCAAACCGAATTGCCTGAGAATTTTGATGCTCAAAGAATTGATTCCGAAAAAGGTTTCCGGATTCTTCGGGTGACTAGAGACTGATCTCACCGTCGTAAACCAACTCGGCAGCACCGCTGAGGCCAACGTGCTCGCCGTCTTCGGTTGGAAACATGCGCACACCAAGCGTGCCACCGGGAACTGTGACCTGCCAGGTGTTTGGTGCGCCAGCTCCAGCCCAGTGACGAGTGGCCAACGCAGCTGCACAAATTCCGGTGCCGCAGGATAATGTCTCGCCCACTCCACGCTCAAACACGCGCATCGAAATGTAGCCGACGCCATTCTTTACATCCTCTGGCACGACAAACTCAACATTTGCACCGTTTAGAGCGGCCGGCTTCAAAATTGGCGCATCGATAAGTTGAAGCTCATCGAGTTCGGATTTGTGCGCCAGTGCTACCACCACGTGGGGGTTACCCATATTTATGCCCTGACCAGGACGCGAAACCGAAAGATTATCGGCGTGCACCAAAACTTCATCCGTTTCTAGCTTCCAGCGACCCATGTCTACCGCGAATCCAGCCATGTTGCGCTGGAGATCCTTCACACCCGCACGAGTGCCAACCGAAAGCGTTTCACCATCACCGAGACTGACGACCCCCTTTTCGGTGAGGTAGCGTGCAAACACTCGCACTCCATTGCCGCACATCTCGGCAACACTGCCATCGGCGTTGTAGTAATCCATGAACCAGGTTGCCTCCGGCGCTTCGGCAAGCGAAGCTGCGCCTTCAGGCAGACTTTGCGATTTGATCACGCGAATTAAACCGTCGGCGCCAATGCCGAAGTGGCGGTCACAAATAGAGGCGATTTGCTTGGCGTCAAGCTTCAAGTGGCCCTCAGGGTCGAAGACCAGCACGAAGTCGTTGCCGGTGCCTTGCCCCTTGGTGAACTGAATTTTTTGCGCCATGCCTCTAGCCTATTCGCCTAATAAATGAGCAGCAGTGTTTCGAATCAGATCAATAACGTTGTCGAAGACCTTTGGATCCTGGTAGTCCTGCCAGTAGATTCGCTCATCGCGTCGGAACCACGACATCTGCCTTCTCGCATAGCGCTGAGTCAATTGAGTGGTGGCCGCGATTGCCTCGGTTTCGCTATACATGCCATCGATTTGAGCAAGTGCCTGGGCATAACCAATAGCCCTGGAGGAAGTTTTACCCTCTCGAATACCGAGCGGAATCAATGATTCAGCCTCACCCACGATTCCCTGTCGCCACATCTTTTCCACTCGCTTGGCCAAGCGCTCAACTAGGTGTGCACGATCAGAATTTAATCCGATTTCCAAAACCGGTTGCCACGATTCAGTTTTCTCTGGAAGCGCAGCAGCGAATGGCTCTCCGGTAATAGTGACAATCTCAAGTGCGCGAACCACTCTTCTCCCGTTTTCTGGTTCGATACGCGACGCGGCAAGTGGATCCAGCTCAGCAAGCCTGCGATGCATCGTGTGAGAACCGAATTTTTCCAAGTCTGCTTCGAGCTCAGCGCGAATCGATTCATCGCGCTCAGGAAACTCAAATGTGTTTAGCGCAGCGGCGATGTACAACATAGATCCACCGACCAGGATAGGAGTGATTCCACGGGATTGCATATCGGTGATGAGTGGACGAACTTGCGCCTGATATTCGGCAGCAGTTGATTCATCTTGAATTTCTAGTACGTCGAGCATGTGATGGTTTATGCCACGACGCTCTTCGAGTGATAATTTCGCGGTACCAATGTCCATGCCGCGATAAAACTGCATCGAGTCGGTGTTTACAATTTCTGCTTTACCGCCATGAGAAATGATTTCTTCTGCGATTCGCAATCCAAGTTCAGATTTACCGGTGCCGGTTGGCCCAACCACCGCAATCAAGTTGGTTGGCATCAGTGAGAGTTCTTGACGGTAAGTTCCAAGGAGAGGCGGCCAGGCTTGACTGAAGGCACTGCACAGGATTCCGCCTCGGCTCGATCCCAGGCGTCGCCTGCGATAGTGCGACGCATGCTGTAGCTGGTGCCCGGCAGTACATCCGCCATCAGGTGATACGGAGCAGCGGATGTGACTGTGCAGGTGACGATGTCGCCCGGACGTGGCTTTGGCTCGCCGGCAGGTACCTCAAAGTGCACCAAACGATAGTCACGACCGCGGCCAGACATTCGGTTGGTTTGATCGTCTTTGCGGCCCTCGTTGGCCACGAGCACCTCGACGGTCTTGCCAATTTGCTTCTGGTTTTCTTCCCAGGCAATTTGATTCACTCGCTCAATCAACCGCACGTAGCGATCCTGAACGACTTCTTTGCTTAGCTGGTCTGGAAGCTCGGCTGCAGGTGTGCCGGGACGCTTTGAGTACTGGAAGGTATAGGCGACTGCGAATCGACCCTCCTCGATTACGCGGATTGTCTCTTGGAAGTCTTCTTCGGTCTCACCGGGAAAACCGACGATTATGTCGGTACTCAAAGCTGCATCAGGAATCGCTTTTCGAACTCGCTCAAGAATTCCTAAGAACTTCTCGCTACGGTAGCTTCGTCGCATCTCTTTGAGAATGCGATCACTGCCCGACTGCAGCGGCATATGGAGTAACGGCATGACGTTGTGTGTCTCGGCCATCGCCTCAATTACGTCGTCGGTGAATGCTGCTGGATGCGGTGAGGTGAATCGAACACGCTCGAGGCCTTCGATTTCACCGCAGGCACGAAGTAGCTTGGCAAACGCGCCTTTGTCGCCGAATTCGACACCGTAGGTGTTCACGTTTTGTCCGAGCAGCGTGATTTCAATGACGCCTTCGGTAACCAGTGCGCGAATCTCACTGAGAATGTCTTCAGGGCTGCGATCGCGCTCTTTACCTCGAAGCGATGGCACGATGCAGAAAGTGCATGTGTTGTTGCAGCCCCAGGGTTTGGAGCCCAGGGTGCGAGTTTGAATCAATGTGCCGAATTATTCGGTGCGGCC
>JBEGPH010000025.1:0-10546 GCA_041181555.1 Actinomycetota bacterium
GTGGCGCTCGTTAGAACGAGATAACCGCCGATGTAGAAATTGGCAAACTCGCCCGAGAAAGAATTCCATGCAACCGAGAGTTGAATCAGTTGCCAGAAAAATGCAGCTGATCTCGCCCAACGCTTTTTGAAAATCAGCTGTCGCGCAACAAAGAAAAGTAGCAAAGTTGCAAGCAGAAAAATTGCAATTAGCGCGAATAAAGTTGGCGCATCTTTCAGTGTGATGAAGCCACCGGGAATCGCAGCTAATGACACTAGACCCATGATTGAAGCCTCAAGCAAGACGAGCATTATGGCGATTTTTAGTTGCCAGACAAGGGCTTTAAACCGTTGTTTTAAGGTCATTTTTACTCACTTTGGGTATTGCCAAACAGGGCTGTCTGTGGAACTATTTTCTGAGGGAATACCAGCCTAAGCCCAAGTCTCAACGGGGCTAAAAGGTGCGAAAAATCAACGTTTTTCAAAGGAATAACAACACATGGATATGCAGTGGCTCAACGAATCTCGTTGCCTTACAGAAGACCCAGAACTCTTCTTTCCAATCGGCAACACAGGCCCTGCAGTAGACCAGATTGAAGCGGCAAAAAGCATCTGCCGCGAGTGCGGAGTTTCGACTCAGTGCCTCGAATATGCGATCAAGGAAAACCAGGACACCGGCGTTTGGGGTGGCCTTTCTGAAGACGAGCGTAAGTCGCTAAAGCGCAAATATGCTCGTGCTCGTCGCGCAAGCTAACAGTTTTTTTGAAATCCCACCTTCGGGTGGGTTTTTCATTTAAAGCGGAATCGAGATGATGACTCTTGTTCCGCCATCAGCCGGCGATAGCCAAGAAATAGTCCCGCGAAGTTCACCCTCGATCAAGGTCTTAATAATCTGAGTGCCGAGTCCGGTGCCAACAGTTCCATTTTTCAATCCGGTACCGTTATCGCTCACAGTAATTTCGAGCTTCTTGCCTTTGCGTTCGGCACTCACGTGAACCACACCGCTGCGATTGGCTAGTCCGTGCTCAACTGCGTTGTGAACGATTTCGGTTAGTGCTACAGCGAGTGGCGTTGCAATCTCGGAGCGTAGCTGACCGAACTTTCCATCAATCAGAGTTTTTACAGAAGTGTTGTGGCTGGCAGCAACTTCCGAGGTGAGTAGCAACACTCGGTCGAATACTTCGTCGAAGTTTAGGTCTTGATTTACTCCCTCGGAGAGAGTGTCATGAACAAGTGCGATAGCCGAGACTCGACGCATTGCCTGATCTAGTTCTTCGCGAACATCTTCACTGGTCGAACGACGAGCCTGGATGCGAAGCAAACTTGCAACAGTCTGTAAGTTGTTTTTCACTCGGTGGTGAATTTCGCGAATGGTCGCGTCTTTGGTAATTAGTTCGCGTTCTTGGCGGCGAAGTTCGGTTACGTCGCGGCAAAGCACAATGGCTCCCCCGCGCACGCCGTTTTCAAAGAACGGAATTGCCCGCATCGAGATTGTGCCCTGGCCGGCCTCCACGTCGGTTCGCCAGGCGGCGCGCCCGGTGAGTACCAAACTTAGGCTCTCGTCCACGTGGTTTGAATTCTTGAGGGCTGCGGAAACCTCTTCGATTAGCAACTTGCCTTCGAGTTCACCCTTGACTCCGATTCGACCGAGCACCGAGATACCGTTTGGGCTGGCAAAGGTGACTTTGCCGTGATCATCGAGGCGAATCAAACCGTCGCTGGCACGAGGGGCACCTCTTTTTGGTCCGGTTGGGGTATTGAAATCTGGAAACTGGCCGCTCGAGACCATGCCGAGTAGGTCGTTGGCGGCCTGCATGTAGTTGATCGAGATGCGGTTTGGAGTAACTGTTACGTCAATCGCAGTGTGACGGGTGATGAAGGCTATCGGGGTCGGCTCGGCGGCATCGCTCTTGGCGTTTACGCGTCGGCGCACCGGAATGACCTCGAATCGGGCCTTGTTGCCATCGAAAACCTCAAGGGCGGTGAAAAATACGTCGCCGGTTTCGTAACTGTGGTCCAGACCGGCAATCCACTGCTTTCTGGCTTGGTCTCCGGTGATGTCGCGATACAACATTGTTGAGGCGCTCGATGGGCGGGCATTGGCAACCGCCAGGTAAGTGCCGTCCTGGCCGCGCACCCAAAGAATTAGGTCGGCAAAGGAAAGGTCGGCGATGAGCTGCCACTCGGCAACTAGCAGGTGAAGCCACTCGATGTCGGCATGGACCGTCTGGCCCTGCTTCTTCATCAATTCTTTGAGTGTCGACACCTAACCCAGTTTAGTTAGCACGAATTTGCTGATTTGAGCCCGCGCCGAGGAATTACGGCCGGCCAGCACTAGCGGTACTCCATCTGCCCTAGCTCTATCGGCTGCGGCTTGGTCGAAGTCGATGAAGTCCTGCACCTGGCAGCCGGTGAGTCGATGAATTGTGTCGGCAATCTGCCTTGCCGCCGACCTACCCAAGCTGGCGGTACGCAGCTGATTTACCAAAACTTGTAATTCTCCAGATAGCTCAAGAGATCGGAGCTGCTGGTATTCCCAAACAAATCTGTGAACATCGGAATCCTCTCCTCCGCAAACCGCAATGATGTGAGTGGCCGCTTTTAGAGCGGCAACCGTCATGGAATTTCGCTGGACGAGTGACTTCTCGTGGATTATTTGTAATTCGATTGGGGAGGCAACATCTACGACTATGCAGTCAAAATAACCTTGAGCAAATTCCAAAACTGCTGCCATGCCATTGAAGCCAACTTCTTGCCAGCGATCGGGCATGGAGAGGCCGGTGATAATTTTCAAGTCAATTTTGCCGAAACTGAAATCCACCAACATTTTGTTGAATGTGGATTGATCCAGACGTTCTTGGTTGGCCGCTCTGCAAATAGACGCTATGCCGGAGTGCGACTGCTCGATGCCAAATTGGAATTCGATACTCGGGGCATAACTGTCCGCATCAATTACCAGCGTACGATTTCCTTGCTTGGCCAGCTCTGCGGCAACACTCGCCGCAATAGTGGTGCGCCCAGGTGAACCCGCAGGCGACCAAACTGTGATGACTCTAGATTTCGGAGATGACACTTAAGTATCCGGCGCTCGCGATAGCAGTGATGACTGCGGTTAGGTTCTCGGTGGGCACCGCTAATTCGACATCGTCGATTTGCCTACCCATGGATGCCTCTCCTTTGTGGATTGCCAGCACTTGAGTATTTGCGAGTAATTGAATCGCGTTGGACACAGCAGCTACGCCTACGGCCTTTGGCGCAAACCAGAGTTGCACGAGACTGCCAACCCTGATTCGAGCGCTCAGCGGTGAACTCGGGGTAACCCTCACCGGCCTGGTGGCGGGGCTGGCAATCGGCAGGGTGGCTTTTGCGGGGATTAGCTCGCCGGCCAGCACGGGGCTGGTCAGGACAGCACCTCTCGTGATTGAAGAGAGGTACCATCGAGCCTGGCTGCCCAGGTTTAGCTCAGCTTGGCGCACGTCTTGCGCGGTGATTGCTGTGCCGACCCCAAGATCTCGATTGGCCACCAGGTAAACCTTGGTCGCGCTGCTTTGCTGCAGAAGCGCGGCGGCCACCAGCACCGCGGCAAGCAGCAGTCCAATGGCAAGCAGCATTGTGCGACGACGAGAATCGAATCGGATTTGCCTTATGCCCATGAGTTGGTTCCTAACACTCGAATTTGCCTGATTGCGGTTAGCGGAATTAGTGAGCGGGATTCGGTGATCAAAAACTGGTGGTCGACACCTAACAAATTGAAAGCTGAATCGCTTTGATCGGCGTACTTAGCCACCACTCGCACCGGACGATCGAGAGTGATCAAAAAGTCACTGAACGAGATTTCTTGTTTGCGCAACAAGGGAAGTTCGTCATCGCTCAATTGAGTTGGATTGATTATCAAAATGCATTGAAACATGATGCAATGCCAATCGCCACTGTCTTTGTCGAGACCGGCCACGAAGTCTACGCCGATAATTGGTGCAAGTAAATTTAAACTATTTTTAGTCAGCAATTGAATTTCAAGACAATTGATTTGTTTTTGCCAGTCATAACTTGGCTCAACAAACTTTTGCTCAAGTTCATCAAATAATTGATCAAATTCCATGTGCACATTATTTTCATCAGTGCGACATATTCATTCGAGTTATCCACAGAAAAAGATTTTTCTAGACCTACCCTTGCAGATGGGACTAACTTCATAGAACCAAACCAAATGGTCTTGGGGGAAGAAGGGGAATATGTCTGCCAGGAGTGCTGATTCAGAACAAGGCAAAGACAAAAAGAAACGAACACCTAGAACTGCTCCATCCGGTAAACCACGGGTGGTAAAAAACCCAATTGAAGAAGCCGACTATTTCGGCGAGCAATACAGCACAACAGAAGAGCTTGAAAATCCGATACCGCTACTGAAAATGTTGGCACCCGCGGTAGTCGAAGTTATCGCCGGAGTAAGAAACATAAGCCAATTGGCCGCGGTGCTTAGCGATGACGTCTATCAACGACTGCGAGACAGATCCATTGCGGTTGCTCAGAGCCGAGCAAAAGAAGGACTAGCCATCAAAGCCCCAATGTTGAGCGTTGGCGGCATGCAGCGCAAAGACCCAAAAGATGGCGTGATCGAGTCGGTGGTGCTAGTTAAGTCGCCTACCCGCACCCGAGCCGTGACCATCCGCCTCGAAGGAATCAACCATCGCTGGCGAGCAACTGCCGTCAGCGTGATTTAGCGACGGAAGAAGGCGCTGCCAGATCCGTTGTTGTCCTCATCGGCAGGCTTGCCAGGGGCGTTGCTGCTGCCCTCGTGCACCTCGGCCACGCCGTCTTCACTCGGCGAGGTGTAGGTGAGCTGCTTGGTGTCTGGCTTTACCTGCTCGGCGGCCTGCACCTGAACTTCGAGGTTAAACAAGAAGCCGATTGACTCTTCGCGGATTGCGCCCATCATCTGTTGGAACATTCCGTAACCCTCACGCTGATACTCAACCAGTGGGTCACGCTGTGCCATGGCACGAAGACCGATGCCTTCCTTGAGGTAGTCCATCTCGTAAAGGTGGTCGCGCCACTTGCGGTCGATTACCGACATAACAACACGACGCTCTAGTTCACGCATGGCTGCCTCGCCGATTTCGGCTTCGCGCTTTTCGTAAGCAATCTTCGCGTCTGAAACTATTTCGCGAGCCAACCAGGCGCGAGTCAACTTATTGCGGTTTCCCGCCTCGGCAAGCACCTCAGAGATTTCGAGACCGATTGGGTAAATGGTCTTGAGGTCTCCCCAAAGTGATTCGAGATCCCAATCTTTACCTGAGCCTTCGACGATGTGCTGGTTTACCACGTCTTCGATTACGTCGGCTAAGAATGTTTCGACGCGTTCCTTGATGTCGTCGCCTTCAAGTATGTGACGACGGTCGTTGTAAATCGCATCACGCTGACGAGACATAACATCGTCGTACTTCAAAACATTCTTTCGAATTTCAGCGTTTCGTGCTTCAACCTGCGACTGCGCAGATTGAATTGCACGGCTAACCATCTTTGATTCGATTGCGGTGTCGTCTGGCACACCAGGACGGTTCATTAGCGCCGCAGCTGCACCTGAGTTGAATAGTCGCATTAGGTCATCGGTGAGTGAAAGATAGAAACGTGATTCACCGTGGTCACCCTGACGACCAGAACGACCACGAAGCTGGTTGTCGATGCGACGAGATTCGTGACGCTCGGTTCCAAGCACGTACAAGCCGCCAACTGCCAAAACCTTCTCGGCTTCCTCAGCAACCTTGGCCTTGGTGGCCTCGAATTC
Source organism: Actinomycetota bacterium (assembly GCA_041181555.1). Taxonomy (GTDB): domain Bacteria; phylum Actinomycetota; class Actinomycetes; order Actinomycetales; family Microbacteriaceae; genus Rhodoluna. The sequence goes on from JBEGPH010000025.1 coordinate 5,761, forward strand.
CGGAGCCCAGGCCGCTTCGTACTCTTCAGGTTTTTCGTCTGCGTGAAGTCCGCGCTTATTTAGCGCCTCGACGGTTAGAAATTCTGCGTTACCACCGAGCATGATGTCGGTACCACGACCGGCCATATTGGTGGCCACGGTGACTGCTCCTAGGCGACCGGCCTGAGCAACGATTACCGCCTCGCGAGCGTGGTTCTTTGCGTTCAAGACCTCGTGACGCACACCGCGCTTGGCAAGCAGCTTAGAAAGGTACTCGCTCTTCTCCACCGAGGTGGTACCAACCAATACCGGCTGACCCTTCTCGTGGCGGGCCGCAATGTCTTCGACCACCATGGCGAACTTGATCTCTTCGTTCTTGTAAATCAGGTCTGGCTGGTCGATGCGAACCATCGGCTTGTTGGTCGGAATTGGCACAACACCTAGCTTGTAGGTGCTCATGAATTCCGCTGCCTCGGTCTCGGCGGTACCGGTCATACCGGAAAGCTTCTTGTAGAGGCGGAAGTAGTTCTGCAGTGTGATGGTCGCGAGGGTCTGGTTTTCGGCCTTGACCTCTACGCCTTCCTTTGCTTCGATCGACTGGTGAACACCTTCGTTGTAACGACGACCAGGGAGAATACGGCCGGTGTGCTCATCAACAATAAGCACTTCGCCGTTCATCACTACGTAGTCTTTGTCGCGCTTGAAAAGTGCCTTCGCGCGAATCGCGTTGTTCAAGAATGAAATCAGCGGAGTGTTTGCTGATTCGTAAAGATTATTGATGCCTAGGTAGTCTTCTACCTTTGCGATGCCAGGCTCAAGAATTCCGACGGTGCGCTTCTTCTCGTCTACTTCGTAGTCGATGACTGGCTGCAACTTTTGCGCGATAGATGCGAACTCAGTGAACCAGCGGTTGGCTTCGCCGGCTGCCGGGCCAGAAATAATCAACGGCGTACGCGCTTCATCGATAAGAATCGAGTCAACCTCGTCGACGATGGCAAAGAAGTGGCCGCGCTGTACTAGATCTGCTTTGTCCCACGCCATGTTGTCGCGCAGGTAGTCGAAACCAAATTCGTTGTTAGTTCCGTAGGTGATGTCGCAAAGATATTCCTGACGACGCTGCGCTGGATCCTGTCCACCCAATATGCAACCGGTAGTCATACCCAGGGCACGGAATACGCGGCCCATAAGTTCTGATTGGTAACTAGCCAAGAAGTCGTTGACGGTAACAATGTGCACACCGCGTCCTGGGATGGCGTTTAGGTAAGCAGCGGTGGTCGCCACCAATGTCTTACCTTCACCGGTCTTCATTTCGGCAATGTTGCCTAGGTGAAGAGCGGCACCACCCATTAGCTGAACGTCGAAGTGACGCATGCCGAGGGTGCGCTTGGCTGCCTCGCGAACGGCCGCGAATGCTTCAGGAAGTAGGTCGTCTAGGGTTTCGCCGGCGGCAAAGCGCTCGCGAAGTACTGTGGTTTCGTTCTTTAGCTCCTCATCGGTGAGCGAACTGAACGACTCTTCGAGCGAGTTGACTGCATTCGCGTAATTGCGAAGTTTCGCCAGTAGGCGACCCTCGCCGGCGCGCAGCACCTTGTCGATAATGTTGGCCAAAATTAGCTCCAGACGGTTGCGATTAGTACTTAGGCAAGTCTAATTGACCGGCTGGGAGTTGCCTGAGGGCAGCCTAGGACAGGGTGATAACCCCGTAATTCCAGCCTTTTCGCTTGTAAACCACGCTTGGCTTGTCGGTGGCCTCATCGTGGAATAGGAAGAAGTCGTGGCCCAGCAGTTCCATGCGGTCTAGAGCGGTTTCCACCGACATCTTGACGTCTTCGAACTCCTTGCGACGAATGACAATCGGATTGTGGCCAAATTCTGGCTCATCTTCCACCGGCTCGTCATGGTGCTGCTTGGTGATCAGCACATCAGAGTCCACCGGGGTTACATCTAGGCGGGCAAAGTCTTCGGCGGTGAGCTCACTGGTGCCCACGGAACCGTGGCGGCCGTGATGCACCTTGCGCTTGTCTGCCGCACGACGAAGGCGCTCGGTGAGCTTGCCAAATGCGATGTCGAAGGCGGCGAACTTATCGCCGGCGTGAGCCTCGGCTCGAACCACGTGGCCACTGCCAAGCACGGTGAGCTCTACCTGATCTTCTGGGCCGCTGGTTTTCGAATGGTCATGTCGAATTACTTTGATGCTAAAGGTTTGTACCTTGTGCGCTAGCTGCTCGACCTTGTGGGAGCGTTCCGCCACGTAATCGCGGAAGCGATCTGACACTGTGAGGTTTCGGGCTTGAATCTGAATTTCCATCATGACCTCCATCCAGGCGTCGATGCCTGTGAATACAAGTTAGACCTTTTTTACAAACTTCGTGGGCTTTTTGGCAAAGTCTCGGCAACCGTTATAAATCCGGACACCTGACCACCGGCCTCGACCACCGCTCTGGCCATTTCTGTGAGGGTGGCCCCGGTGGTGACTATGTCATCGACCAGCAAAACCCGCTGACCTAAAAGCGGCCGAACTGCCGTCATGTGTCCGACGAGGTTTTGCAAACGCGTGGCGCGATTCAGGCTGGACTGATCTTTCGCCGGGGTTAGCTCGAGCGATGCCAACGGCAAGCTCCAAGATTTACTAAGACGATTCGCAATTATTTTCGCAGGCACAAATCCGCGATCCGTAAAATTCTGTTTAGAACTAGGCGCGTAAATAATCAGATCAACCTCTGGTCTCGATACAAGTTTTGGTATTTGATCAGCCAAAAGCTGGCCCACTTTCACCTGCCCGCGATCTTTGAATTCATTGAGCAAATTCGCCGCATCGCTTGAGTAATCGCAAATTGCATATCCAAAAAATCTGCCTCTAATTACTTCTCGCACTCGAAAAGGGATTCGACTCCAGCAAACTTCACAAATCGGCCTTGGTAAGCGCGAACAAATTACGCAATGAGCCGGAAACAGTAAGTCACTTAGGTCATCAAAAATCGCCACGAAACCAGCATGCGGTGGGTTCAGGTTTTGGAAAAGCGAATGCTAAAAGTTGTGGAGTATCTAGTTGCCTGTGAAATGCACGGCACGCACTTCAGTTTCAACTGCAATCCAACTGTTGCCTCGATATTCGAAAAGAATGCCGTTGCCATCTAGTACATAAGTAGCCGAAGAATCGACTTGACCAACAGAGGCCCGCAAATCGGTAAGTGTGGTCAGCTGGTTGACTCCCCCGCCTACTGTTATCGAAGTTGGCACATCCAAGCCGGCAGCGCCCGCGAGAATTCCAGACAGGTTATTTGGGCCAGACCAGGTCAGCGACTTTAGGTTCTCTGAGCCGAGCGCAACTTTTCTTGGTGAGCTAATTGAGATAGGGATGCCCTGGTCGTTGCGCTTGACTGCTGCCACATAGGCGATGTTGCCAGATTTGGTTTTCAGCAGCAATGCGATACGCGAGCCCTCTCGGGATATGCCGAAAGCTAAGTGCTCGCCTAGGTTGACTATCGCCGAACTACTGAACAAAAGTTTTCCGGTGATGTCGTGCACCTGAATAGGTTCTGCAGCCTTTCTTGGCATTGTCCAAATCTGATTTCGGTTGTCGATCACCGGAGCCAGCTGATCCGCGCGGCTATCAATTGAAGTCAACTCGCTGCTGAGAGTATTGAGGCGGCCTAGGTCTATGCCACGAGAAGAACTCAATGCCAGATAGTTGCCATCGGCGCTGAGTGAGAAATCCTTGGCTTTTACTTTCATAGCCAAAGCAGAAGCCTTATCTTTTTGCACCGGCTGACCGACCTGCCTAATTCCCTGGCTATCTAGCACCAAAGGTATGTAGGCGCTCGGAAATGGAAGTTGGGAATTTTGCATATTGATGTCTTGAGGGGTGTGATCAATTTGCACTTTGACCGAGAACACATTGGTGAGCTGGTTGAGTGTCGCGGTTAGCTGGCTCAGAATTCTAGATTGCGCCGCCTTATCGGCTTTGGTGGCTGCGGTATTCAAATCCACCACAGCAATTCCGTTTTCCACCGTCACTGCATCGAGCGCCAGTTTTGTACCCTCCGGGAAAGAGTTATTGACAGAACCGGCAAGCCATTGATTCGGCCCCTTCAGCAGCGCATTGACCAATCGGGTACCCGTAGAAACTCGCGACGAGAACCAACGCAAATCTGGCACCAGATACTTGTTTTGACCATCGTAGAAATAAAGTGAATAGCTCTTGAACAAAACGTCGAACACAGGCTTTACCAAAACAGTTGCGTTCGGCGCAGAACTAATGCGCCACTGGTCGTTTTCCTTTACCAATTTGAAGTCGAGATTTCTAATCTGACCACCTGGCAAAGACGTCCAGAGACCAACGTCATCAATTTGCGCTATGGCCTTTACGACAAGTCGGGCACTTGACTCACCTTGCATTACCAATTCAGGGCGTGATTCTTGAATCAACACTTCGTTATTCGGGCTCCACTTGCTGGAGAACTTTTGCGTTAGATACTGACGCGCAATTTGATAGTCGTTCTGCGGGCCGGTTGCGGCATTGAGGAATCCATTGATGATTTGCTGCTGATCGTCGCCGGCATTTGGTCCGCTCGGAGAGTAGTAGAGGTAATCGGTGGTGAGTCCCGACTTTAGGTCTGGACCAGTTTTGACTTCACTTGAGCGAGGTAGCTGGGCGCAACCGGACAGAACAAGCAACGCAGCGATGAAGGCAGCAATCAGAGTGACCTTACGCATCAGCCACCTTCTTCTTTTTCGGCGGCAGCGGCAGCGGAGACTGCGAGAACACCGAACCCTGCTGGCGAGGAAGAGTTAGACGGAATGAAGC